>NZ_JBCOAB010000042.1:0-28814 GCF_040227035.1 Clostridium sp. RTP31139st1_H3_RTP31139_211217 | reverse complement strand
AAAAGGAGGATTCGAATTCGAACCCTCCTTTTTTTATCGGCTAATATCAAAATTTATTTTGATACAGCCCCTTTTTTCTTGATAACTATTTCTTAATTAATCTAACTACAGTCTCAAGCAGTAGGTTGCTTCCACTCGACTATAGTCTCTTGAACATCCTTTGCATGGACAGTAATAGAAGTCTTACTTCATCGCTCCGCTCTTCGTAAGCCTAACAACTGTCTCAGCGTGAGGTGTATTTGGGAACATATCCTTAACTGTACTCTTATCAACAGTATATCCATGAGCTAATAATACATCTAAGTTTTCAACCATAGTCTTAGGGTTACAAGAAACATATATAATTTCAGGTGCATTAAATCTAATTACATAATCAAGTGCCTTTGGAGAAACACCGCTTCTTGGTGGATCTAGGATAATTATATCTGGTTTATCCTTAACTTTCTTAATAGTTTCAGCAACATCACCTGCTATAAATGTACAATTATTTAATCCATTAAGCTTAGCATTTTCTCTTGCAGCTTCAACAGCCTCTTCAATAAGCTCAAGTCCAACAACCTTCTTAGCATTAGGTGCTGCTATTTGACCAATAGTACCAGTTCCACAATAAAGGTCAAATACAACTTTATTTTCACCATCTCCCATAAAATCTCTAACTAAACTATAAAGAGATTCAGCTCCCTTAGAATTAGTTTGGAAGAATGAGAATGGAGATATCTTAAACTTAAGACCAAGTAAAGTTTCAACTATGTAATCTCTTCCAAATAACACATTTACCTTTTCAGGTATAACTGCATCTGATAAAGAGTTATTTTCAGTATGTAAAACAGATACTAATTCCCCTTTATAATTTTGAGATTTAAGTAATTCAGTATATTCAGTTAAATCAAAATCAACTTGAGTTGTAGTTACTAAGTTAACCATAAGTTCACCAGTATTAGTGGCTTTTCTAATAACTAAATGTCTTAAGTAACCTTCTCTTTTCATTACTCTATAATAAGGTAATCCAGTTTTTCTAAAGTAATCTACAGTTGTTTTAAGAACAGTTCTAAAATCTTCATCAACTATCATACAGCTATCAACAGTTAATACACCAAAAGACTTACCTTTCATATGCATTCCTAAAGTAAGCTCTCCGCCTTTTTCTAAATCACCAAAAGTGAATTCCATCTTATTTCTATATTCCCAGCAATTTTCGCTACCTTTTACTCCAAGATACATTCCCATTGGTAAATCTCTAGCCTCAAAAAGTTCGCATATTTCATCACTTAAAAACTCTAATTGCTTTTCATAAGTTAAATTTTGTGAACTACATCCTCCACATACTCCAAAGTGAGGACATGGTGCTGGTATTTCATATTCAGCTCTTTCAATAACCTCTACAAGCTTTGCTTCAGCATATTCATCTCTCTTTTTCTTAACTGTTGCTTTTACTGTTTGGCCTGGAAAAGCTCCTTTTACATAAATCTTCTTTCCTTCACACTCTGATATTCCTGTTGATGGGAATTCTAAGCTATTTATCTTTAATGTTAACTGACTTCCTCTTTTCATCTTGTACTCCAATCTTTATATTTTAATTATCTTTTTAAACTTCCTATTAAGTTATTCAATAATATTTAAATATAATATTATATCTTAACTCTAGCTTTTAATATTATACCTTAAAACTAAAAGAAAAACACCTCTATAATTATATAGAGGTGTATCACATATTATCTGAAGATAAATTTCTTTCCTAAAGTTTTTCCGTGTAAAAACTCTTGCATTACTGGGTAATAGAATATATTACTTATAATATACGTAATTAAAAATACTTCTTCTCTCATAGCAATTTTATACCCAAATAATCTTATTACTAAACCAAATATTCCAAAAATAAGCATTGCTAATAGCATTACAAATATTTGATCTAATACTCCACTTAATATAACTTTAGTATAGTGTAATAACTTGCCATCACTTTTAATTTCTTCGTCTCTAATAAATTCTTTAGCTTCTGCTACTTCTTCTTCAGCTAAATAAACTTCAGCCTCTTCTAATTCTTCACCTGATAAAGTTATATCTTTATCATCAACTTGGCCTTCACCCTTATTTAACTTTTCTTCATTGTTATTCACCATTTCTACCTCCATAGTACTTATATTTATAATTAAAGCTTATTATTTACTTAAAGTTATATACTCTACTTTCTAATTTATAGAACAAAAAGTCATCTGTTATGGTTATTGTTTCTTTTAAACCATCAAGATTGTTTTCAATTGTTTGTATTTCATCTCCAGTTCCATTTTTAATTATGTCATATATTTGCTTATCTAATTCAGTATAATCCCTTTCATAATTCCCTGTAAAAGCTTGTGAAAATGCAGCTAAAGATAAGTTTTCAAATTCAAACTTTTGTCCTTCTAATATAGTTTTTCTATCTAAATTATAACCCATCTTCATTTCTAATTTTCCACTTGCTAAATCAGACCCATATTGTTTAAATCCAAAATACATACTTTCTAATCTCTCTGCTTCTGGAATATCTAAATATACATATGTATCATTAGTTGACTCACCATTTTCTTCTTTTATTTCATTTTCAGTTACCTCATATTCTAATGAATATCCTTTTGCTGTTGATTCAACACTTGCTAATGCTTTATCAAATAATGACTTTACTTCGTCTCTACTATAATCTTCTGACCATGTTCCTGACAAAATATCAGTATCTTCAATTGCTATTTTTGAATTATCACTTGCTATATTTTTATTTTCTGTATTATTACTTGAGCATCCTACAACACTAATAGCTAAAACTGTACATAATGCTAAAGCTATTACATTTCTCTTCATGTTGTTTCCCCCTATATCTTTATTAGCATAATATTATGCTTTCCTAAATCCTATTAATTATAACATTAATACCCTTTCATTTAAATGTGTTTATTAACATATTTATTTAAAATTCACATTAAGAATTATATTTTTATATTATTTTTTATTTTTTCAAAAGTTTTTTCTCCTATTCCATCAACATTTTTCAATTCATCTATTGTTTTAAATCCACCATTCTCTTCTCTATACATAATAATAGAATTAGCTTTTACATCACCTATACCTGGAATATCTTTAAGTCTATTTAAATCAGCTGTATTAATATTAATTTTACCATCATCAATTTCTATTTCTTGAATTTCATTAATTTCTATGTTCTCATTACTAACTGAATCATTAATATTTCTAATTACTATAAGCTCATGATTGTTTATTTCCTTTGCCCTATTTATATTAGAAATATCAGCTTCATTTGTTAATCCTCCAGCTGCTTCTATTAAATCTTTAATTATACTTCCTTCATTTAAACTATATACATCAGGATTAATGACCTCACCTTTAATTTCTACTACAATTATATTTCCTACTTGTTGATTAATATTGGTATTATTAATTATTAAACTTGAATCTTCTTTAAATATTTCATCTTTACTACTATTAGTTTTTTGCTCTTCATTATAATTATCATTTTCCTCAATAAAAATATTATTCATATATTCATCTTTAAAAACATTACTTTTATTCTTTCCATATGTCATTAATGAAACTATAAGAAGTAATATTAATACTACTGTTAAACCTATTGTTTTTTTCTCTTTAAATATATTCTTTAATTTCTCTTTCATATTATCCATTTATTCACCTACTTATTAATCTCATTATAATTATTAACACAAATTCCATATATAAACTTATTATATAAATATATATATGGAATTATTTCACCTTTTTTGATAAACTAAATAAGTAAACTATGAAATATAGGGAGAGAAAAATGAAGAAAAGATTATTCAAAAAGTTTGCTTTAGTATTTTTCTCAGCAATTTTGTTGTTAAATATTACTTCAGTAAACACCTTTGCCTTTCCTAATATATGCTCTGAAGGAGTATATCTTATGGATGCAAAAACTGGTCAAGTACTATATGAAAAAAATTCTGATGTTCAATATATGCCTGCATCAACCACAAAAGTAATGACAGCAATAATAGCATTAGAAAAATGTAATCTTACAGATCAAGTTACTATAGGAGAAAATCCACCCAAAGCTGATGGCTCTTCCATAGGGATAGAACAAGGCGAAGTTTATACAATTGAAGAATTACTTTATGGATTGTTATTAGAATCAGGAAATGATTGTGCAGAAGCAATTGCAGAACATGTTGCAGGTTCAATTGAGGAATTTGCCAAGCTTATGAATGAAAAAGCTAAAGAATTAGGAGCAACAAATACCTCCTTTAAAAATCCAAGTGGGTTAACAGAAGACGGACATTTAACAACGGCTCATGATTTAGCTTTAATAATGAGGTATGCTTCTCAAAATCCAGACTTTGTTAGGATTTCACAAACACCATCATATTTTTACGAAAATCATCCTTATTCAAATGGAAATGAAAAGTGGGCTTCAAATCATAATCCTTTATTAAAAGAAAATTCAGCATATACTTATAAATATGCTTATACAGGAAAAACTGGATATACAGTAGCTGCAAATCATTCATATGCTGCAGTTGCAGTTAAGGATGATCAAGAAATAGTAGGTGCATTTTTAAATGCTACTGATAAAGATGGTCTATATACTGGAGTTGGCCAATTATTTGATTGGGGATTTGAAAACTTTAAAACAGAAAAAATAGTAACAACTGGTGATAAATTAGATGATTATCAAATAGATGATTCAACTACTATTCCATTACTTGCTGCTGATGATGTTTATTATACCTTCAATCTTGCAAATGGAGAAAATATCGATAATATTAACTTATCAGTTACTTATGAAAATAAAGATTTAAGTAAAACATCTATAAAAAAAGGTGAAACACTATTTAATGCTTCACTTTTAATTAATGGCAATAAGATATGTGATATAAAATTAGATAGTGGTGAATCTAGAAAATATACAGCTGAAGTAGCGGTTAAAAATACTGTTAATTCTATTACTAATAATAAGTATTTTATTCCTGGAGTAATAACAGGTATTATTTTAATAATTATTATAATTATCATTATTCTTTCAATACGTAAAAGAAAGAGAAGAAAAAGATTTTTAGCAAGACGTTCTTATATAAGAAATAAACATAATTTTTAATAAAAGAGTCTGCCTTTAAGGCAGACTCTTTTATTGAAATAATTATTTATATTATAATTTTTTCTTAACTCTCTCTTAGATTTTCTAAAAGTGCTCTTATATCTTCAGGTAAATCGGCTCTCAATTGAAGATATTCTTTTGTTCTAGGTGATTTAAAGTTTAATCCATATGCATGAAGTGCCTGTCTTGAAATTAACTGAGCATCTTCCTCAATTCCATATAAAGTATCTCCATAAATAGGATGTCCTAGATGACTTAAATGAACCCTTATTTGATGTGTTCTACCTGTTTCTAATAAACACTCAACTAAATCAGCATTTTTTAATCTTTCTACTACTTTATAATGAGTTATACTCCTTTGTCCTCTTTCATCTACAACTCTTCTCATATTTCCTTCAATTTCAGGCCTATAAATTGGCTTATCTATAGTTCCCTCCATTTGCTCCATATGCCCATGGACTAATGCTAAATATCTTTTTTCTATTCCATTTTGTTGCATATCTTTTGATAACTCCATATGAGCATACTGATTTTTAGCAATTATTATTAACCCAGATGTATCCATATCAAGCCTACTAACAAGTCTTACAATACAGTCTTGGTTAGTTTCTTTAAAATAATATAACAATGCATTTGCTAATGTTCCTGATTGATAACGCTTAGTAGGATGAACTACCATATTAGGTCTTTTATTCACCACAATAATATCGCTATCTTCATATACTATTTCTATCTCTATTTTTTCTGGCTCTATATTTTGACTTTCTTTCTTTTTAAGATTAATCAAAATATTATCATCAGCCTTTAATACATAATTCATTTTAACTGGATTATTATTTACTAATATTCTTTTATCTAAAGCAGCACCCCTAATAAGCCTTGATGATAACCCCATCTCTTCTTTTAAGTATTCTCTTATCTTTATTCCATCAAAAGCCTTATCTACACACTTCTCTAAAGTACTCATGTTTTCCTCCCTAAAGTTAAGAGTTAAACTTAAAGTTATTATATCACTCTTACTAACTTTAAGTTAATTAATTAAATGTTAAATAATCTTCTCCAATAATAATTATAGCATCATAGTTTTCGTATTCTTCTTCTTTATTTTTAGAAAGATCATTAATTCCTGTATCCTCACTTAATAGCTTTTTAAGCTCTTTATCATTAGATAATATCTTAGATTCCTTCGATTTATCGTAATTTCCTACGCTAACATTTGTGTATCCTAGATTCTCTAATTCTATACTTAAATTGCCTGCTAATCCATTTACCCTAGTAGCATTTAAAACCATTATAGAATAACCACTTCTGTTTGCACTCTTATTAGCTTCACTTGTTATCTTTAATGATTCTAATAAACTTTGATTATATGATGGATTCATAACTAGGAAATCTTGTCCATAAATTCTTTCATTATCACCTTGTAAAGTATTCATAGAAATCCCTTCATTTTTTACCATCTTCAATCCATAGTAAATCATATCACTACCAGACATATTAGTTACTATATTTTCTTTAACAGCCTTAAGAATACTTGGAATCTGTGTTATAATTTCTGGACTAGTGCATTTTTCAATTACTTTAGCTATAAATGCCTGTTGATTTTTAATTCTCCCTAAATCACCTTCTGCAAGTCCAGTTCCATCATTATTTTTTCTCCATCTAAAATATTCTTCTGCCTTTTGCCCATCTAATAATACTGTTTCACCAGCATTAAAATGTATATGTAAATCCTGTGCATCATCATCATAATACATATCTCTATCTATATACATTTCAACTCCGCCAATAGCATCAATTAAATTTCTAAAAGCCGCATAATCTATTTCAACTAAATAATTAATTTTTACATCTAAAAGATTTTGAACTTGTTCTATAACTTCTTCTTCCCCACCTAAAACATAGGCAGCATTTATCTTCCAATAAGGAATTTTATTTCCTTTACCATCTGTTGCATTCTCTACCTCTATTAATGTGTCCCTAGGTATTGAAACAACGTTTATATTATCTGTACGCGGGTTATAGTTAATCATCATCATAGTATCAGTTCTTCTTGCTGATGAATTTGAAGTATTTTCTGCATCTCCTATATCCATCCCCAGTAATAATATATTCACTGTTTCATTTGAACTTGGCTTAACTGCAGATATAATATCATTGTTATTAAGCGATGAAATAAATGAAAATAAATATACTCCAACTAATGCAACAAGCACAACTATTGTTAAAATAAAAGATGTAATTGCTCTCTTTATAATAGTTGACTTTTTCTCTTTTCTCTTAAGTCTTTGTTTAATTTCAAGCTCTTCTCTTGGACTTAATTGCCTCGATCCCTTCCTGGCATTATGTTTCTCACTTTTTTTATTTCCTGCCATTACCCATCCCTCACCTTATAAACTAAATCTATAATTGTATTTACTTATTATTATACAATAAATAATTTCTTGCTTTAACAGAATTTATATCTACTGCACAGCCCTGGTTTAATAAATACATAGTTGTATGAGTTAATGCTTTTAACATGGCTTCATCTAAGTTCTTGCGAGAAATATCTCTAATCTCTTCTACTCCTTCAAATTTTCTTGAAGGTTCAATTAAGTCAGCTAAATATATTATCTTTTCAAGTTTACTCATATTCTCTTTTCCAGTAGTATGCCATCTCATTGCACTTAATATTTCTTCATCATCTATTTCAAAAATTTTTCTTCCCAAAATAGGTGCAATTATTGAATGCCATAATTCTTTAGTATTTTTTTCATCTACTGATAATAAAATATTTTCATCTTTAATTATTTTTAGCATTTCCTCACTACTCATATTTTTTGCTGCGTCATGGCAAAGTGCAGCTATTTCAGCCTTTCGAACATCTTCATTATAAATATTCGCAAGCTCAACAGCAGTTTTTACTACCCCTAAGGTATGACCATATCTAGATGGTTTTAAATTATCTTTTAAATAATCTTTTATTTCATCTACTCCCCACATTTTACTCTCTCCTATATAAATTATTTTCACTTATATACTTCATTACTCCTTCTGGTAAGAAAAAGTCTACCCTTCTTCCTTCAGCTATTCTTTCTCTAATCATTGATGAAGAAATATCTATATTGGCTACATCAAGTAATATTATTTTAGCATTGTATTTTTCCTCTAATTTAGATTTTTGCAATTCTAAAATATCTTTATTATATTCTCCTCTATTAAAAGCAACAAAAGTGCAATTTTTTAATACTAAATCAGTATTTCTCCACTTTTCTATATCCATTAATGAATCTGCACCTGCAATAAAAAATACTTCGCTAACATCATCTAAACTTTTCAAATACTGTAAAGTTTCATAAGTATAACTATACCCATTCTTCTTTATTTCATAATCACTAATTTCAAAGCCTTCATAACCTTCTATAGCTTTTTTAACCATATCATTTCTATACTTAGAGTCTATTACCGGACTTTCTTTTTTATGTGGTGGATTACCAGCTACCATAAATATGACTTTATCTAACTCTAAAACTTCTTTGGCTTCATATGCTATATATAAATGTGCTAAATGTATGGGATTAAATGTTCCCCCCATCATACCATATCGTTTCATAATTAGTTATTTTTTCCTTGTGGTAATTCTATTTTAGGTTTCTTTTCAGATTTCTTATATAATACAATCTTACTTCCTATCGCTTGAACACCTTCACATCCAATAGCTTTGCATATTTCATCTGAGACTTCTCTAGCTGCTAAACCACTGTTTTCTAAAACTTTTATTTTAATAAGCTCTCTAGCTTCTAATGCTTCTTTTAATTGTCTTAAGAATGTTTCTTCAACACCATTCTTTCCAATTTGGAATATTGGACTCATAGTGTTTGCAAGTCCTCTTAAGTAAGCTCTTTGCTTTCCTGTTATCATAAAATTTCCTCCTATAAAATGTACTCGAATTCGAAGTCATTTAATCTAACCATGTCTCCATCTTGTACGCCCATCTCTCTAATTTGTTGTAATACTCCCTTATTATTAAGTACCTTATGGAAGTATCTTAATGAATCTGCATCATGAATATTTACAGATGCAAGTAATCTATCAACGAATGATCCAGTAACAACGTAAGTGTTGTACTCTTCACCTTCTTCAACGTTAATTTCATATGTGAATCTCTTTTCTTGCTCAACATATCTTTCTTCATCTGGAATTTCTAAATCCATTACTGGAATTTCTGTTAACATCTTACCAGCTTCTTTGATAACTTCTTCAACACCAGATTTTGTAGCTGCAGACATTTTAAATACTTTATCGAATCCTAATTCATTTACTTTCTTCTTGAAGTCCTCAAAAACTGATTCATCATAAAGCATATCTGCTTTATTAGCTACAACTATTTGTGGTCTATCCCAAAGCTTTACAGAATACTTCTTAAGTTCTTCATTAATAGTAACGAAATCTTCAAAAGCATCTCTTCCCTCAACACCTGAAATATCAACTACATGAATTAATAATCTAGTTCTTTCAATATGTCTTAAGAAATCAAGTCCTAATCCAACACCTTCAGCAGCACCTTCAATTATTCCTGGAATATCAGCCATAACAAATGAATTTATTCCTTCAGCTTTAACAACACCTAAATTTGGCTTTAAAGTTGTAAAGTGATAGTTTGCTATCTTTGGCTTAGCAGCTGTAACAGTTGAAAGTAATGTTGACTTACCTACATTAGGGAATCCAACTAATCCAACGTCAGCAAGTAATTTTAATTCAAGAGTTAATACTCTTTCTTCTGCTGGCATACCTGGTTCTGCGAAATGTGGTGCCTGTCTTGTTGGTGTACAGAACTTGCAGTTTCCTTTACCACCTTTTCCACCTCTAGCAATAACATATGTGTCATCTTTATGTGAAAGGTCAGCAATAACCTTATTACTTTCGAAATCTCTAACAATAGTTCCCATTGGAACTCTTATGTATAAGTCTTCTCCGTCCTTACCATAACATTTTGAACCTGATCCATTTCCTCCAGATTCAGCTATAAACTTTTTCTTATATTTGAAATCTAAAAGTGTTGTTAATCCTGTATCAACAGTGAATATAACGCTTCCACCTTTTCCTCCATCTCCACCATCTGGTCCTCCAAGTGGAACATACTTTTCTCTTCTAAATGTAACTGCTCCATTTCCACCAGCACCTGATCTAACTAATATCTTGGCTCTATCTATAAACATAGTTACTTTCCTCCTTGTAACTTTTTTTAATGTTAAACATAATAATCTATTTTTATTATTCCATAACATATATATTTTATAATAGTATATATAAATTATATATCTATTACAAGAATAAAAGCACCCTTACGGGTGCTTTTACCTATATAAATATAATTATTCAGCTATTTCTTCAACGCTTACTGGGTAAACAGAAACTTTCTTCTTGTCTCTTCCCATTCTTTCAAATCTTACGATTCCGTCTTCTTTAGCAAATAAAGTGTCATCTCCACCCTTACCTACGTTTAGACCTGGGTGAATCTTAGTTCCTCTTTGTCTGTAAAGGATGTTTCCAGCTAAAACGAATTCTCCGTCAGCAGCCTTAGCACCTAATCTTTTAGATTCAGAGTCTCTACCATTCTTTGAACTACCTACCCCTTTTTTGTGGGCAAATAATTGAAGGTTCATCATTAACATACTCATTACACCTCCTCGAATTTTATTTTTATATATTTATTCCGTCTATTTTTACCAAAACTAGCGTCAAGGGACATAATTAAACTTTCTAAACTTTTTTCAAAGGTTAAAAGTAATATCTGTCCTCGTTCAATATCTTCATCATTAAGATTATGTAAATTCAGTGATAAAAATCCATCATTTATTTCATACTTTACTGGTAGCTTTAAAACTTCCTGCATGCCTATTACAGCACTTTGAGATAAAACCGAAACACTATTACAAATCATGTCATATGCATCACCTGTAGTGCTTTCTATTTCTTCTCTAGATAAAGCATGACCTTCAATCTTAAATCCAAGCGATATATCTTTTTGTTTAAATATAATAATCTTAATCATATCTTAAAATTAAGCTTCGATTTTTTCGATTACTAATTTAGTGTAAGGTTGTCTGTGACCAGTCTTCTTTCTGTAGTCCTTCTTAGGCTTATACTTGAAAACAGTGATCTTCTTAGCCTTACCTTGAGCTGCTACCTTAGCAACAACTTTAGCTCCTTCAACTACTGGTGCACCAACAGTTAAAGTTTCTCCGTTAGAAACAGCTAAAACTTCTGTTAATTCGATTGTAGAGTCAACTTCAGCGTTTAATTTTTCAACGTATATTACGTCTCCTTCTTGAACTCTGTATTGTTTTCCTCCAGTTAATAATACTGCGTACATTCTAAAAACACCTCCTCTTAAACGGTCTCGCCAATGTAGGTACAAAGATTTAACTTTGTTTTTAAAAAACCCGTTATGTGCGGTTTACAAATGACATTTTATCATATAAAGTTACATTTTGTAAAGAAATTTATTATACTTTTTCAATTGTTTTAATTTTGTACTTTTGGTAATTTTCTTTTTGTGATACAAATATAAGTGGCTCAACCCTGTACCCCTCTATATCATACACAAAATTCAAATAAACCTCTTTATCTAATCCATCAATATTTTTTAAAAATTTAACTATATCCTCTTTGATGTCATCTTCATAATTCTTATCAATCTCTATGTAAAAATCCTTTATTGAATTTTCATTAGAGCATTTTATTATTTCATTTCTAATAAGATTTTCAATATATGATAATTTTAAAAGGAATCCATTACTTTTACATTTTCTACAAGGCTCTTCTAGATATTCATAAATAGATTTTCCTTTTCTTTTTCTACTAATTTGAATTAAATCAAGTTCAGTAAACGGAAATACTTTAACATTACCTTTATCAGCTTCTAGAGATTTTTTTAATGCTTTTATAACGGGCACTTTTTGATTTTCATCTCTCATATCAATAAAATCAACTACTATGATACCACTTAAATTTCTCAATCTAATTTGTCTTCCAACTTCCTTAGCTGCTTCTAAATTAGTTTGCATTATAGTCTTATTAAAATCTCTTCCCTTGATATTTTTCCCACTATTTACATCTATAACATACATTGCTTCCGTTTTATCAATAACAATATATCCACCACATTGTAAATTCACTTTTTTATGTCTTAGTTTAAGTATTTCCTTTTCTATTCCACTATAATCAAATAATGTTCTTTTACCTTCATAAAATTTAAATTCAAAATTATTATTTCCTTTAGTTAATCCCTTAATATTTTCAAAAAATTCATCATCATCATCAGCTGTTATACTAGTTTTTCTATCATCTAATTCTTCAAAAAACCTAATTATCATGCTATTTGATTTTATTTTTCCAATAGTTGTTGAGTATCTAAGCTTCTTTTCCATCTCTTCTTTTTTTTCTAATAATGAATTTAATTCACTTAGCAATTCCTCATTAGTTGCAGCTTTTGATTCTGTTCTAAAAACTATTTCTACACCTTTAATAGGTTTAGTAAGATTTATTAGTCTTTGTCTTTCTTCTAAGTCAGAAATCCTTTTAGATATAGTAATTCCTTCTACTCCCATAGTTAAAACAATATATCTACCAAGTATATTAACTTTATTGCTAACTTTAGCACCTTTATTACCTAAAGGTTCCTTTAAAACTTCTACTAAAATTTCTTGACCCTTCTTAATTCCAACCCTTTTAAGTTCTTCACTATAATACATGTAGGCTTCTTTATCTAATCCAATATCTAAAAATATTGAGTTAATTCCTGGAATTATATTCTTGACTCTAGCCTTATAAATCTCTCCAATTTGCGGTTCATTAGTTTCCTCTTCAACGAGGCATTCTACCAATTCACCATTTTCTTTTACTGCTATTCTAATTAATTCTTCTCTCTTCTCAACAAAAATTTCTCTCATATTAAAACTACCTTAAATTCCCTTATATAAAGGAACATATTTATTATTTTTTAAAATATACATCTCTTCTCTTTTAATATTGACGAAAGAATCAGGGTTAATTTCTGATACCTTTCCTTTTAAATAAGTAACTAAAAGATCAGCCGAAAGATTTTCTCTACTTCCTGTTGCTATTAAAGTATTTAAAATTAACTCATTATCTTTTACCCAGTACTTAAACTCTTTAACTAGCGGTTTTATATCAGTAAGCTTTTCACCTTTTTTAGTTTTCTTTACAATTTCCCATTTAGATTCATTAAGAGTTTTACCCATTTCTTCTTCTACTTTAGAAGTTCCATTAAGTTTTACCTTAATTGTATATCTAGCTCCATCTAAAAGTGCCATTGCTTGAGGCAATCTCTTAACATTTTCTATTATTTCAACTGGTGTTGCATGTAAAAACTTAATTGTAGGAGGAGCACTTTCATTTAACTTTTCTATTACTTCTCCTACTCCTAGAGATTCTGTTAAAACTAAATCTAAATACTCACCATCTGAATAAACTCCAACTGAAAGTGGTTGCGCTATAGATAATGCCATATGTGGATTAAATCCTTTTGAATACTCAACAGGTAATCCTGATCTTTTTATTATTCTTTGAATAGTTCTCATTAAATCTAAGTGTCCAATAAACTTAATATCAGCACCTTTAGTAAATTTAATTACGTATCGCACCTTCAAAACACTTCCCTTCTTTAAAGTTTACATTTATTCCGCATCCAGTACATCCTTCTAAACAATTTCTTGTAAGCTCTGCTCTCTTAGCCTTTTCATTTTCTCTTTCAAGATATTTTCTATTAACTCCAATATCTATGAAATCCCAAGGAAGCACTTCATCATATCCTCTTTCTCTATATACATAGAAATCAGCATCTAAATTACATTCTTCCATAGCTTCTTTCCATATTTCCATATTGAAGTATTCTGACCATCCATCAAATTTAGCACCTTTTTCAAATGCTTTAATTAAAACATCACAAGTTCTTCTATCTCCTCTTGCAAATACAGCTTCCATAAATGAAGTTTCTTGTTCATGATAGTTATAAACTATACTTCTTGATTTAATAGCACCTCTAACAGCTTTAATTCTTTCATCTACTATTTCTGGTCTAGCCATTGGAGCCCATTGGAATGGAGTAAATGGCTTTGGAACTAATATAGATGTACTTACCGTAATCTTTAATCCCTTATTTCTAACATCCTTTGGAATGCCAAAATAAACATCAGCCATCTTTTCTGCTAACTCACCAATTCCTGCCGCATCTTCAGTAGTTTCATAAGGAAGTCCTAATATGAAGTATAACTTAATAGTACTCCAACCTGATTCAAAAGCACTTTTTGCTGCTTCTAAAATTCTCTCTTCAGTTAACCCCTTATTTATTATGTCTCTCATTCTTTGAGACCCTGCTTCTGGAGCAAAAGTTAAACCTGTTTTTCTAACTTTTTGAATTTCTTTAATTAAATCAACAGAGAAAGCATCAACTCTAATAGATGGTAATGCTATACCAACTTTTTTAGCTTCGTGCTCCATAACTAAACTAGATATTAAGTTTTGAATATTTGAATAATCACAAATACTTAATGAAGCTAATGATACTTCATCATATCCAGTAGCCTTAAGAGCCTTTCTTGCTTGTTCTAATAAAGTATTTGTAGTCTTTTCTCTAACTGGTCTGTAAATCATACCAGCTTGGCAGAATCTACATCCATTTGTACATCCTCTAGCTGTTTCTAAAACAACCCTGTCGTGAACTATATCAGTATATGGAACAATCATTTCATCTGGGAATGATACAGCATCAAAGTTATTAACTATTCTTTTCTTAACTTTTGCAGGAACATCTTCATATTTAGGAGTAAATTCTTTTATAGTACCATCTTCATTGTAAGTTACATCATATAATGAAGGTACATAAATACCACCAATTTTTGATATTTCTCTTAAGAACTCCTTCTTATTAACTTTTCCATTAGCTTTATGTTTTGCATATACCTCTAAGACATCGTTCATCATTTCTTCACCTTCACCAATTTCGAAGAAATCTACAACATCATATAAAGGTTCTGGATTATAAGCACAAGGACCTCCAGCCATAATTATTGGCTCTTCTTCTCCTCTTTCGCTAGCTCTAATAGTTATTCCTGACATATCAAGCATATTTAATATGTTTGTATAACTCATTTCATATTGAAGAGTAAAGCCTAACATATCAAACTTATCTAATGGTGTTTTAGTTTCTAGGGTAAATAACTTTATGTCATTTTCTCTCATTAATGTTTCCATATCTGGCCATGGTGCAAAAACTCTTTCGCAATATGTATCTTTTCTTTCATTTATAGTATGATATAAAATTCTTGTTCCTAAATGCGACATACCAACTTCATATACATCTGGGAAACAAAAAGCAAATCTTATATTAACATTTTCAGGATTTTTTATAACTTGATTTAATTCTCCACCAACATATCTTGATGGTTTTTCTACTTTACATAAAATATCATCAGTTATCTTATTCATAGGTACCCTCCTTTAATTAAGTTAATAGTTAATAGTTTTAAGTTAGTAGTTAATGAAAAAATTCAGCTTAAGCCGAATTTCTCACTACTACTAACTTTTAACTCTTAAATCTTAACTTCTAACTATCTAACTGCTATTCTAGCATAATCATTATTAAAAAGTAAACTAATACCCATCCTTATTTCTTAAACCAAAGTATTCCTCTAAAGTAATATTACCATACAACTTTAACGCCTCTATTAATTCGTCTTCATTCATAATAAATACTACCTTTAAATCATCATCTAATACATAAAATATATTAAATCTATTTTTATCTACCATTGACATAACATTTGCAAGTCCTTGCTTGTAGTAAACTGATATACTTTTGTTTTCAATATATTTATTTCTCAACAATTTATTTCTTTTCACAAATATATTTCCCATCAATATATACATGGCAGATTTTTCTTCACTTCTTGTAATTAAACATATAGCAATTGAAGCAATAAGTATACTTACATTTATTACGCCACTATATGCAAATACAATTATAAAAATAACTAATAATATAACTCCTATCGTATAACTTATTTTAGAAATTATATCATTAGCTCGTCTATACAATATCTTTTGAGACAATAATATTTCTAATACTCTTGCCCCATCTAGTGGATAAGCAGGAAGTAAATTAAAAAATAATAAACTTATATTAATATTAATCATTTTATCTATCAATATATTATTACTTGCAAAACCAATACACCAAAATATACATATAATTATAAAGTTAGCAAAAGGACCTGATAAATAAATTTGTAGTTTTTCTTTTTTATTTAATTCATCTATATTAGCAAACTGAGCACTTGTTCCATATATATGAATCTGAATATCATTAAACTTACAGCCTTTTCTTTTTGCCACTAATATATGCATTCCTTCATGAGCAAGTATACTTATAAATGCTAAAATAATTGAATTGTTAAAGCTTAAAAGTATAAAAAATACTATGAATTCTGCTAAAACACTTCTTTTCCATCTATCCATTTACCTCTCCTTCTTAGTCAAACCATTAGTAAAACATCAACCTCCTTAATACAATTGCATAAACTGAATTCTTATCTTAAGACAAAGTTTTAAACTTTCCTTAATTTTAGAATTCATTATACCCCAAGCACCCCTAGTCTATTGTCCCGTCAATTATTATATCCAACCTAAACAAGTGGGAGTATTATACCAACTAACCATTTGATAAACATTAAAAATCAACCTTATCCCCACCTAAACTTGTTTTTATGTAATTACTTATTTTATTAACTATTTTCGACAAATCAAAGCTTTCTACTTCTTGTTCAACTTGGCTATAAGTTGTATCATTAATTACTGCTTTTACATTTTCATATGCCCCTGTTTGACCTGGTGCATATTTCAAATAAAAGCTTGCCATCAACATAAAAATAACTACAACTAATTGATAAATAAAAACATTAGACATACTTGAAAAGAACTCTTTCTTTTTTCTTTTATTATTGTTATATCCATATAGTTCTTCAAATGAATTCCTTGTGTATACTGGTGAATTATTTTTCTTTACATTTTTATTTTGTAAACCTTGATAGTAATTTTTATATTGCGAATTATAATTTCCCATTTCTACCTCCCTAAAAAATTGATTATTAAATTATATTTTACAACTAAAAAAAATATGCAATATATTGTGTTACAACATATTGCATATCCTGATATCTAAAAATTAAGTTTTGTTTTTCTCATTCCTACATTTATAACTAGTCCTAATGATAATATTGTAGTTAATAGCGAACTTCCTCCATAACTAACTAATGGAAGAGTTATTCCCGTTATAGGCATTAACCCTATAGTCATACCTATATTTTGCCATATTGCAAATAAGAAGTATGCTACCATCCCCGTTGCTATAATTCTACCAAAAATATCTTTAGAATCCCGTGCTATATTAATCATCCTTGAAATCAATATTCCATATAGAGTTAATAAACAAATTGCGCCAAAAGTTCCCCATTGCTCACAAACTTGAGTAAATATAAAGTCTGTTTGAATTTCTGGAACATATTGTGATGAATACCCTCCAGTTCCATCATTAGCTAACGAATTCAAGCTTCCAAAAAATCCACCTGATCCAACTGCTATAAGAGATTGTCTCAAATGATATCCTGAATCTGATGAATCTGCTTCTGGGTTCTGAAATGATGTAATTCTTCTCTTTTGATAATCTTGAATTAATCCTGAATTCCATACTAGAACTATTCCTAATATTAGTGCCCCTAGACCACCTAATATTATTCTATTATCTAGACCGCCAATAAAGAACACTCCTAAAACCATAAAGAATAATACCATCGTCATACCCATATCAGGTTGAATAACAATAAGTCCTGCAGGTATTATTGCATAAAAAGCTAATATACAGAAATTTTTAAAATTATTTATTTCTCCTTCCATATCATCTAACTTTTTACCCATCATCATTATTGTCCCAATTTTTGCAAGCTCTGCCGGCTGGAAAGATAATGGCCCTAACCTTATCCATCCTTGAGCCCCATTAATTGTTGATCCTATTAATAATACTAATACTAATAATGCTATTGATGCCCAATAAAATATTGGTGTAAATGCCTTAATAATTGAATAGTCTATTGCTACAACAAAATATAATAAAACTAATGATGCCACAAAGAAAATGCTTTGCTTCACAGGAAATAGCATTCCCCCAGCAGATGTTTTCTTTGCTAAATATATATTAACTATGCCAAACATCGTTATTAATATTATCGATATTAGCATCCACTTATCTACCCTTTTCAGTTCTTTCAAACTCATTTTAAACTTTGATAAAGGTATCATAACTTTACCTCCTAGAATTTATACCCACTTATTATATCTTATTTCCTCTTTTTTCTCCATAAAGAATTATACTGTTCCATATAAAATTCATAAAGTTTTAAGAATTAATTTACTTTAATGTTAAATATAAAAATAGTATATGTATTCTAATTTAATCTATGAATTCTTAATATTTTAAAATAAAAAAATGCATCAAAAAATAATGTTAACACAACAATAAGCATAGTAACAAATTTCAACTAACAAGTTGCAAATTAATGAATAAATTCAGCTTAATCTGAATTTGCAAAAACACCCCAAGGTGTTCCAAACCTTAATCTGTCACTTGTCACTTAATAAGCTTGTCATCTGATTAAATCTTTATACATTTTGTGTTAACATTATAATTTTAATACACCTATTTTTTATCTTCCTCTTACATTCTTTATAGGAATATTGGCAATTAGTGCAGGTCCGCCTTCACCTTCAACGTCCTCACTTCTATTTAACGAAATCTCAACATCATTAGCATCTATTTCTATATACTTAGAAATAACCTCTAATATTTCATATCTAATCTTCTCTAAAGTTTCCGGAGCTATATCGCCTCTATCATGAATTAGTATTAATCTCAATCTATCTTTAGCAACTTCTTTTGGTGTAGTCTTATTAGAAAATACCCTTAAAAAATCCATAATGACCAATCCCCCTAATTTTTCTTAAACATTCTTTTTATTGCTGAAAATATTCCGGTAGATTCAGAACCTAACTTAAGTAGTGGAACTTCTTCCCCTGTGATTCTCTTAGCAATATTTCTAAACGCTTGGCCAGATTGAGCTTTATCATCTAAAACTATAGGTTCACCTTTATTAGTAGAAACAGTTATGCTTCTATCATCTGGAACTACTCCTAAAAGCTTAACTGATAAGGTTTCTATAATATCTGAAACATCAAGCATATCTCCCCTTTTTGTCATTTCGTAATTTAATCTATTAACTATTACTGCATGATCTTCTAATCCTTTTGCATCTAATTTACCAATTACTCTATCAGCATCTCTTACTGATGTAATTTCTGGATTTACAACTACAATAGCTTTATCAGCACCTACAACTGAGTTTTCAAAACCTTGTTCGATTCCAGCTGGGGAGTCTATTAATACATAATCAAACTCTTCCTTTAATTTATTAACTAAATCAAACATATCTTGCGCTCTAATATCATCTTTATCTTTTGTCTGAGCTGTTGGTAAAAGACAAAGATTAGGATACCTTTTATCTTTAATTAACGCTTGCTTTAATCTACATCTGTTTTCAATTACATCAATAATTGTATATACTATTCTATTTTCTAATCCCATTAATACATCAAGGTTTCTAAGCCCTGTATCTCCATCTACAACTACTACCCTTTTTCCTAACGCAGCTAATGCTGTTCCTAAGTTTGCAGTTGTTGTAGTCTTTCCAACACCACCTTTACCTGATGTAACAACTATCGAAATTCCCATGTCAATCCCTCCACTTTAGTAAATATATTTATTTGGTAAGTATGGCTCTACTACTATGTAACCATCTTTTATTTTTGCAACTTCTGGATAAGATGGCTTAATACCATCATCTGGCGGTACAGTAAGTATATCTGATATTTGCATTAACTCAGGTTGCATTGAAAATGCAGCTATTATAGATTTTTTATTTCCACCAGTTCCAGCTTTAACATGCCCCTTTATACTTCCAAGAACTATAATATTGCCTCCTGCTGAGACCTCTGCACCATTATTTATATCTCCTATTATAATAATATTGCCAGGATAATCAACCGATTGTCCACTCCTTATTGTTTTCTTGATAAATTTAGTTTTTCCTTCATGAACCCCATTAAAAACTTTAATATTATTAGTTTCCTTCTTTACTTTACTAATATCATCAAAAACGCAATCCTTTATATTTATTTTTTGAAATAATTCATCTTTTAATTTGCTTATATCAGAGTTACTAATATGTTTAAAATTAGCTGTGATTTTTAATATTGAATTTTTATAAAAACCTTTATTAATTGACAAGCTAGATACTAATACTTCGAGCATATCATCAAAGCCTATAAACTTTTCTGTATCAATAGTAATATTTACACCATCTTTGTTCCCTTTTATTTGTATTCTATCATCCTTCATTGGCAATCCTCCACCAATTAATAACTCAATTTAATATTAATTATATCATATAACAACAATTAAAAACATAAAATGCTTCAAACCTTTGTAATTTTTCTGCAAAATATCACTTATTTTTCCAATACATATTATTTATTTTAAAATATGTAATCTTTTAAGTAAAGAAAATAAATTAAAATAATAAATTTTACATAAAAAAGAGAACCTCTTTAAAGGTTCCCTTTTAGTCCGCACCAGTTCCACTCTCAACAGGTATATTTAATTCTTGACTACTTCCTTCAGTAGTACCTAAATCCTCTGTACCCTCATTTGTAGCTTCTTTATCAGCTTCAGCTCCTTGTTTGTTATCTGCTGGAGCTCCAACAACATATTTTTGGAACGTTGCTGATGTAGATGCGTAATTCGGATTAATTTGTAATAATTCATCCTTAAAATAAGCTTCATATATAGCTTTATGAACAAATGCACTATTAGCTCCTCTATTACCATCATAAATAGTAGAGAATATTGCAATTTTAGGATTATCCATTGGTGCAAAACTAATATAGTTTGCATATGCCTTTCTTCCTTGGTAATCATATTGTTCTTGTGTACCAAAGTCAGCTGTACCAGTTTTACCTGCAACTTCTATAGGGAAATTAGCAAATAATGCATAGTTAGTTGCATTTGAAGGTGATGTATTAACTCTTCTCATCCCTTCTTTTATAGCTTGTAGAACATCTGCCGGAATATCTATTTGATCTAATACCTCAGGAGTGTATTCTTGAATAACTTCTCCATCAGGTGATGTTATTTTATCAACTATCGATACCTTATATCTTGTTCCACCATTAGCTAAAGTCGCAACATAATTTGCCATTTGTAATGGTGTAAATGCATTCATACTTTGCCCAATACCATCTTGAACTATATTTATTGGAGATCTTATTTCAGAACTTTGGTTAACAATAAAATAAGAAATTGCATTTGATACTATTTTAGCCTGTTCATTAACAACTTTTTCAGAATACTCTAAACCTGCATTAGCTAAATTTTCTTTATATCTATCTGATACATTCATTATTTCTTTAACTGTATCAATTATGCTATTGGCATATTCTGTTTGCCCACTAACTTGCTCATTAGTTCCAACCTTTAATAAAGTTTCTTTAATATTATTTTTCAAATTAGTTTTTAATGTTTTTAATTCATCTGAATCAGTACTAATATCCTTTATATCAAAAGGTACAAAGAAATAAGAGTTTTCATAATTACCTGCTTCAAGCGCTGGTACTATAGTATATTTTGCATTTTCTGATAAACTCTTTCTCCATGAAACAAAATTATATGTTTGCCCAAAGTTTTCATAAATTTGAATTCCAGTTGAGGCACTTTTCCCTTGTTCTGCCCCTAGTCCAAATCTCCATGCATAACGAGCAATAGAATCAAGTGCATTAACATCTGCACCATTTTTTATATATAATCTAATTGCAGTTTCATAAAAGAAATAATTCGAAGAAACTTCTAGCGCTTTTCTAACATCTGTAATTCCATGACCTGTCTTTTGGAAGTTTTCAAGTGTTTGACTACCTGTATACTCACTACTCCAAATACCAACGTCATTAACAGTATCTGTTTCACTTATTGCTCCATCCATTAATCCTGCTACAGCTGTTAATGGCTTAAATGTTGATCCAGGTGGTACAAATCCTTGTGTTGCATAATTAAGCATTGATCTTGGATATAAATCATACTTATCAGTTCTTACTCCATCATCATTAACTGGGAAAAGCTCATCTAGCGTTCCAGTCGCTCCAGTACTTTGAATATGTTGTGTTCCGAAGCTCTCATAATCCGGATTAAAGTATTCATTATATTTCTCTGTAGTTAATTCACTTGGAATTGCAAAATCATTAGGGTCAAAATATGGATAACTTGCCATTGCAATTACCCTTCCAGTATTAACTTCTATCGCAACTACAGCCCCTCTATTTGCACTTGCTAAACCTTCTGACTGTAATGTAAGTATCTGATCTTCTAATGCTGCTTGAGCTGCATATTGAACATCCTTATCTATTGTTAAATGAACATTATTTCCTTGATAAGACTCTAATTTAAATAGTTCTTCTGTTGTTCTTCCTTGAGAATTTACTTTTACAGTAGTTCCGCCTTTTGTACCTTTTAATTGATCTTCAAAAGCTGATTCTATTCCAGATACACCAATTAAGTCAGTTGATACATCATATCCCCTTAGTTCATAACTTTCACTTTGAGAACTACTAATAGTAGAAACATATCCAACTACAGCTGATGCTAACGTTCCATATGGATAATATCTAACTGGTTTTAATGTAACATTAATACCTGGCAAATCATTTAATTGTTGATATACTATAAATGCAGTATCTCTATTAATATTATTTGCTATAGTAATATTAGAGTACCCACTAAAACTTCCCATCTTTATAGCATCTTTTATAACAATGTATCTTCTAATATCTTGAATTGAATATTCTTTTAATAAATCATCTAAAACTTCCTTACCAGTAGCATTTTTATACTTCTTTGCTAGTTCACTAGCTTGATCTGTTGTATATCCATCTGGTAATAACAATTTATATAAATCATATGATTTTACAAGATAATAGAATGTGTCTTCTGCCGAGATTTCCATAAGCCTATCGTTAACTTCATTTATTTGATCATCTGTATAATCTCCCTCTTGATCCTCAAAAAGTTTCTTTTCTATATCTTCATTTAACCCTCTATCACGTTTAAATCTTATTTCTAATGTTCTTTTAGCCGACTCACTATCTGCCTTAAACTGAAAATATATTTTGCCATTTTCATCAACCTTAAGTGCTAAATCATCCTGGAATTCTTCTCCATTTTCTTCCAAAATTTCAAATATCTTGTCCATAGTTTTGTAAAAAGCCTTGGTTGATTCAACTGTTTCCATATATGTTAATGCATATGTTTGTTTGTTAGTCGCTATTACGTTTCCATCAGAATCATAAATATTTCCTCTTGGTGCTTCCTCAGAAAGAAATTTAGTTGAACTTACATCAGCCTTTTCTTTATAATCATCATGCTTATAAACTTGTAAATATAATAACTTTGCTACTATAGTGCCCATAATTATAAACATAATTATATATAAAACAGAGTATCTAGAATTCTTTTTCTTTTTTTTAGGTTTATTTACTATCATTAAAACCTCCATGTATTTCTATCTAAATATTTATCTAGCATATTTAAAATAAATCTATAGAAAAGCATCATACAAATAGTATTTAATACTGCCGATAATAAAGCAACTTTCATATCAATACTTATAGCAAATAATTTAAATATTATAACTACCCCTAAAACCTTTAAAGTAGAAATAAATAACGCTATTAAAATTGGAACAATTCTATTTTCTTTAAATATACTTTCTCCAATTTTAGCACATAAAAGGCATAATAAAGTGTTTAAAAATAAATTAACTCCAAATCCTGAAAAGAAAAATAAATCCTGAAGAAATCCACTTACTATTCCAATAAAAAGTGCTTCATTTTTACCTCTAATAACTGAATATGCCATAGCAAATACAAATAAAAGACTTGGAAAGGCACCTGCAATTGAATAACTAGGTAATAAAGTATTATCTATAATCAATAATAACACTAATATAATTATTAAATATATCCTCTTCATAGTTCTATTCTCCAATATCAACCTTTTCTTTTGGAACAACAACAAACAATTCTTCAAGCTTATTGAAGTCCACATATGGTTTAACTACAGCTCTTTTCATAATCCCCACATTATCTACTTCTACTGAAATAACTTCTCCAATTCTAATTTCCTTAGGATACATTTCCCCTAATCCAGAAGTTAATATTTTATCTCCTTCTTTAATTGCAGACTCAATTGGAATATTAGATAGTTCTGTTAAATTTTTATTTTTACTATCTGTTATACCTTGTAGAATCCCAGTTGTTTCATCAGTACTTTCAACCATAGCTGCTACTGCAATATTTTCATTTAAAATAGTTTGAACAATAGCAAAACTTGAAGATGCCTTTGTTACTTTTCCAACTAAACCAGCAGGTGTTATTACCACCATGTCCTTTTCAACGCCATCTTTTGTTCCTTTATCGATTATATATCCATTAGATATATTTCCTCCACTATAGCCAATAATATTACATCCTAAATAATCATAATTGGCATTATTTTGTGAATAATCGAACATTTCTCTTAATCTTGTATTTTCATCTTTCATTCTTTCGTATTCTATTAATTTATTTTCAAGTTCAGCATTTTTTGCTGTAAGTTCTTCATTTTCTTTTTTTACATTAGAAAAATTAATAAAAAAGTCAAAAGAACCTTTTACTTTTTCATTTACTGTATAAACAATCTTTTGTAATGGACTAATAACACCACCAACACCACTAGATATAATATTTGAATTACCCTTTATACTTAATACAATTATTCCCAAAAAGGCAACTGACAGTACCACTATAGTTACTGCCAGTTTGTTTTTAAAAGGTTTCATTATTGACATCTTTGAGTTTTACTTAATTCATCAAAATTATCTAGTGCTTTACCTGCACCTAAAACAACGCAATCTAATGGTGTTTCAGCAATGTGAACAGGCATATTTGTTTCGTGGTTTATTAATTTATCTAATCCTTTTAATAAAGCTCCTCCACCAGCTAGCATTATTCCCTTTTCCATTATATCCGCAGATAATTCAGGCGGAGTCTTTTCTAAAGTAGTTTTAATAGACTCAATAATTGCATAAACTGGTTCTTTTAATGCTTCTCTTATTTGATCCTCAGTTATTGTTACTATCTTTGGAAGTCCTGTTATCATATCTCTTCCTTTAATATCCATTGAGGCATTTTCTTCATCAATCTTATAAGCTGAACCTAATTCCATCTTAATTTGTTCAGCAGTTCTTTCCCCTATCATTAAGCTAAATTCTTTTTTAACATAAGCTATTATTGCCTGATCTAATTCATCTCCAGCAACTCTTAATGATTTGCTCGTTACTATTCCTCCTAAAGAAATAATAGCAACTTCTGTAGTTCCACCACCAATATCAACAATCATGCTACCTGTTGGCTCTCCAACTGGAAGTCCTGCCCCAATTGCTGCTGCCATTGGTTCTTCCATTAAAACTACATCTCTTGCTCCTGCAAATTTAGCTGCTTCTTCTATAGCTCTTCTTTCAACTTCAGTAACACCAGATGGATAACATACTATAATTCTTGGGCTTGTAAACGCACTTTTGCTTGTTACTTTTTCAATTAACTTTTTAAGCATAGTTTGTGCAACCTCAAAATCTGCAATTACACCATCTTTAAGTGGTCTTATTGCTACAATGTTACCTGGTGTTCTACCTATCATAAGCTTTGCTTCTTGCCCAACCGCTAATGGTTTTCTTGTATTACTATTTATCGCTACAACTGAAGGTTCGCTTAATACTATTCCTTTCCCCTTTACGAAAACAAGTGTATTAGCTGTTCCTAAATCTATTCCCATGTCTTTATTACTACTGAAAAATCCCATATGAATTCCCCTTTCGATTATATAATTCCTTTTTCTTTTAAACTAACATATTTATTATTACCAATTATGATATGATCTAACAATCCAATTCCTATAATATTTCCGCATTCCTTTAATCTAATGGTGATATCAATATCTTCCTTACTAGGACTGGGATCTCCTGATGGATGATTGTGACAAACTATTACATTTGCACTTCCCCTTTGAATTGCTTCTTTAAAAACTTCTCTTGGATGAACTATAGATGAGTTCAATGTTCCCTTAAATATGTCTTTAGTTCCTATCACAATATTTTTTGTATTTAATAAAATTAACTTAAATACTTCTTGCTTTAAATTAACCATTTCATTAATTAATAATGATGCAATATCCTTTGGTGATGAAATTTTAATCATCTCTTTTTGAGATTTAAAAGTTCTAATCCTATTAACTAACTCCATCATGGCAATTATTTGGCAAGCTTTCACTTTTTTAATACCTTTAATTTTACTTGCTTCCTCATAACTTACATTTAAAAGTCCGTCTAATCCATCAAGCTCAGCAAGTAATCTACTGCTTAAAGCTATGACATTTTCACCTTTTGTACCTGTTCTTAATAATATAGCTAAAAGCTCCTCATTAGATAAAGTATCAACTCCAAATTGAAGTAACTTCTCCATAGGTCTCTCATTTAATGGTATATCATTTACTCTAATATTATTCGTCATAAATACTCCTTATAAGTAATAATATACCCATTCCCCCTAATTATAAAACATTCTTTATCATCTTGTTTAACAAGTTTAATGGCAATCCAACTACGTTATAGTAACAACCATTTATTTTTTCAACAAATACGCCACCATATCCTTGAATTCCATAAGCTCCTGCTTTATCTAAACATTCTCCTGTGTCTATGTATCTCCATATTTCCTCATCTGAAAGCTCTGAAAAATAAACTTCTGTGTAAAGACATTCACTTTTCATTACTTGCTTTTCATTGTTAATAACTGTAACACCTGAATAAACCCTATGAACATTATTACTTAATAATTTAAGCATCCTAAATGCATCATCTTTATCCTTCGGTTTTCCAAGTATATTATCATCTATAACAACAATTGTATCTGCCCCTATTATTATAGAATCATTAGTACAATTTAATGCTACTGA
Source organism: Clostridium sp. RTP31139st1_H3_RTP31139_211217 (assembly GCF_040227035.1). Lineage (NCBI taxonomy): Bacteria > Bacillati > Bacillota > Clostridia > Eubacteriales > Clostridiaceae > Clostridium > Clostridium sp. RTP31139st1_H3_RTP31139_211217. The sequence goes on along the minus strand of NZ_JBCOAB010000042.1, from coordinate 1,485 downwards.
TTTAGCTTTTCCTTCTGCGAGTGTTTTAACATATTTTTCAATGTCTTTACTAACCTCTACTGTCCCCTCATCAAAGTCACTAATCTTTACTTCAAAATCACTTATTATCCTTGATAATAATTCTTTCCTACGATCTGAAGCAGATGCTAATATAAACTTCAAACATATCACATCCTACAGTTATTTATTATTTATTATTCCCAATTAAACGCTAGTCTTACACTTGACTTTAAAATTTAATTTAAACATAATAAAAAAAGAGGTAAAACACTTGCCACCTATCTTTTTTCTAATATAGTTTATCACTTAATAGATGTTCAAACAAGCACTTTCCTCTTTTTATATATGAATTTTTTGTAGAATATTATATATATTCCCTTAAGATTTTCTTAATTTTTTTACAATTATTGATATTTAATGTCATTATTTTTTTAATTAACTAAAACTCAATAAAATTTTGTATAAATATTGCATTTCGTTTGCTACATCTTCTTTCTTTATTTCAGCTGCCATATCATTAACATGATTTTTTAATTCAGTTAATACATCATTCTTATCACCTTCACTTATTACATCAAGTCCTTTAACCCAACTCTTAAAATCAGATGTATCTACTGATTTTACATCATCCTTAAATGCTGTATCTAATATATTTAAGTATCCATTATAAATTCCTGCAATTTGACTTTGTACTTTATCATTTGAATTTAAATCAAATGATACTTTAGCACAATCTATACCACTACTAGTTAAAGTATCCATTATTGATTGTCCTTCTGCTGTTGTATATACTCCAGCTAACACTTTAAACTTATCTGACTCATTATATATAAAGGCTCCATATCCATTCGCTATTTTGTTATATGCCTCTTTTGCGTTATCCTCATTAGCAAAATACCCACATTGAATTGCCATAAAACTTGTATTTATACTTCCTTGTACATTTTCTTGACCTTCTGTACTATTATCAACTGCACTACTAGCTTGAACATCTTCACTGTTATCAGCTGCATTTTCAGCTTCGCTATTATCAATATTTTCACTTTGATTTACCGCTTCAGAATTTGCTTGAGTTTCACTAGCATCATTTAATGGTAAAAAATGAATAATTATATTAGCAAGCATTATCCCAACAATTACAACAAATACACTCATAGCTAAAAATGATAATATAGTTTTTGCAAGTCCACTATTTTTTTTAGTTTTCTTATAGTTATACCTTGTATACCTCACTTTCTCATCCACCCCATCTCTAACTTTCTTAAACTTTTACTTATTACATTACAATATATTCATTATTTATCTTATATATACATAACAAAAAACTTTTAATTCCCATACTAGTTTGTAAATTAAATTGTTTAAATTCAATCTTTTACTTATACTGTACTAAAAATATTTTTTCATAAGATAAATTACAATATCAAGTGCAACACTAATTAATTGCAAAAAAAATAACCCATACGGGTACGTTCATGTTAAAGT
>NZ_JBCOAB010000041.1:0-29223 GCF_040227035.1 Clostridium sp. RTP31139st1_H3_RTP31139_211217 | reverse complement strand
TTAACATGAACGTACCCGTATGGGTTATTTTTTTTGCAATTAATTAGTGTTGCACTTGATATTGTAATTTATCATAAAAAAAAGAGATAGACTTAAACCTATCTCTTTGGTCGGGGTGACAGGGATCGAACCTGCGACCTCATGGTCCCAAACCACGCGCGCTCCCATCTGCGCCACACCCCGCAGCACATTTAATATTATATGAATAATTAATAATTATGTCAATACTTTTATTTAAAATATTTGATAATTATTTTAGCATTATGTTAAAAAATAATATTATGATATAATTTTATATTAGTAAATATTAAGAAGGTGGTGTAAATATGAATTTTACAATTATAGTAATGATTTTAGGAAGCTTAGGATTCATTTTATTAGGTACATTCTTATTAAATAATAAGTATATAAAAAATATAGACCCTAAGGATTCAGAATTATATAAAGAAGCTAAATCTATGAAATTAAGTGGTTATACGAATATTTTAATTGGAGTAATTGGAGTAATATGCTCTATTGCAACGTTTGTAGTAGGGGATATTAGTAAGACTATTGTAATGATATTTGTAGTATGTATAGCTATATTATCTACATTTCAATATATATTAAATAAGAAAATAAGAAAATAATTAGTAATAATATATATGAAAATCTATATAAATATAAGGTATGTTTATAAAAAGTATGATTTAAAAGGGTATTGAATTGGAAAAAAATAATTCTAGGTATACATTTACATACCAGTGAAATAGGCATTTTTAAAATTTACCATTGTCCAAAGTTTCCATAAGTGATATAATGGTAAAGAAACCAAAGGAGAGGGGGAGGGTCTAAAGACCTACAGATAAATATGAAGAAGAAAATTTTATCAGCATTATTAGCTGCTACTTTAGTTATTACTTCAGCAATGCCTACCTTTGCTACACCAAATCAAGAAGTAATAGAAAACCAGAACAAATATGATGAATTTACGAAAAAGATAGAGGATATTAATAATAAAATATATAGTTTAAATGCAGAAATAGAACCTTTAGTTGCAACTATTGACGAGAATAATACTCAAATAGAGCAAATAAAAGTTGAAGTAGAAAATACTGAAAAAGAAATAGAAACTGCAAAAGAGGATATAGCTAACACAGAAGAAGTGCTAGGAAAGAGAATTAGAGAGTTATACAAATCAGGTGGACAAAGTAGCTACATAATGTTATTATTCAGTGCTGACAGTTTTAATGATTTAATATCTAAGATTGAATCAACTAGCAGATTAGTAAACATAGACAAAAAGATAGTTAAAGAACTTGAAGAAAAACAAGATTCTCTTAATCAAAAAATTGAGAGCTTAGATGCGAAAAATGAAGAACTTGTAAAGATAAATGAAGAAACTCAAAAATCATTAAGTGAATTTGAAGCTAAAAAGGCTGAACAAGAAACTTTAGTTGAACAAGCTAAAGCTGAACAAGCTGAGTTTGAAAGAGAATTCTTAGCGGTTTCAGAGAGACAATTAGTTACACCACAATATGCTGTTATTGAGAATTCATCAAGTTCAATTGATCAATTAAACAGTGCAATTTCTCAATTAAGAAGTATAAGAGATAATCAGCTTAAGAGTAACATAGTAAAAGAAGAAGTTAATGAAAAAATCGAAGCTGCAAAGGCTAAAGTTGCAGAGCTTCAAGCTGCAATAGATGCTGCAAATGCTGCAAGTAAACCAAATAGAGGTGACTCAACAGTATCTGCAACTGGTAATGCAATAGTAGATTATGCATATAAATTCCTTGGAACACCATATGTATGGGGTGGGACATCTCCAAGTGGATTTGACTGTTCAGGATTTACTCAATATGTATTTAAAAATGCTGCAGGAGTAAGTTTACCAAGAACAACATATGATCAAATAAATGTAGGTACACCTGTAGCTTATAGCGACCTTCAACCAGGAGATTTAGTATTCCCTCATACTGGACATGTTGGTATATATATAGGTGGAGGACAAATGATACATGCACCAAGTACTGGGGATGTAGTTAAAGTTTCAAGCGTATATAAATTCTATACAGCGAGAAGAGTAGTATAATTTGAGTTTACAGACTAGGATTTTATTAATCCTAGTCTTTTTTGTATATAATATGTATAATAAAAGTACTTAGTTTACAATTGAAAAATATTGCGAAACAACTTAGTTAGTTATTAGTTAAGAGTTAGTGGTTAATGGTGAAACTCCTATGTGAGTTTCTTAAAGTATATATTTTTCTAACTTCAGCTCAGCTGAAATTAATCCTTAACTATTAAATATAAACTATTAACTAAATTACAAGGCAATTTAATAGAGGTGTGTTATGGAAGTTAATATAGGCAAAGATGAAAGTATTGATGATTTACAATTAAATGGACTACAATTAATACAAAAAGAACAAGGATTCAGATTTGGGGTAGATGCTGTATTATTATCTCATTTCGCAAATGTAAAAAAGAAGCATAGAGTAATAGATTTATGTACTGGTACTGGTATAGTATCATTTTTAGTATATGGAAAGTATAAGCCTCAAGAAGTTATAGGCTTAGAAATACAAGATGATATGGTTGAAATGGCTAATAGAAGCTCTAAACTTAATGATACTAGTGATATAGTTAAATTTGTTCAAGGGGATTTAAAGGATAAAGCTTTATTAGATTCATTAGGAAGATTTGATGTTGTAACAGTAAATCCACCATATAAATTAAATAATGCAGGGATTTTAAATCCAAATGATAAATTAGCTATTGCTAGGCATGAAATAATGTGTAACTTAGAAGATGTAATTGTATCAGCAAGAAGGCTTCTTAAGGATAATGGAAGAATGTTTATAGTACATAGACCAGAAAGGTTAGCAGATATTTTTGGATTAATGAGAAAGTATAAGATAGAACCTAAAAGAGTTAGATTGGTTCAGCCTAATACAAAAAAAGCACCTAATATAGTTTTAGTTGAAGGGCAAAGAGATGGTGGGGCATTCTTAAAGTGGGAAGAAACTTTATATGTATATGATGATAATGGAAATTACAGTGAAGAGATAAATCGTATTTATGGAAGGATGTAATGCAAATGGAATATGGAAAGGTATATTTAGTACCAACACCAATAGGGAATTTAAAAGATATAACTCTAAGAGCTTTAGAGGTATTAGAAAATGTTGATGAAATTGCAGCTGAGGATACAAGGCAAACTTTAAAGTTATTGAATCATTTTAATATAAAAAAACCTCTATTTAGCTATCATCAACATAATGAGCAAGGAAAAAGTGATGAAATAGTATCAAAATTAGAATTAGGAAAAAATATTGCAATAGTAACTGATGCAGGTACACCAGGAATATCAGATCCTGGAAGTGTTGTAGTTAGAAAATGTATAGAAAATAATATTGCATTTGAAGTATTGCCAGGAGCAACAGCAATTACTACTGCGTTAGTATATTCTGGTTTAGATACGACTAAATTTATATTTAGAGGATTTATACCAAGGGAAACAAAAGAAAGAAAAATACTAAAAGAAGAAATAAAAGATAAGAAAGAAACTTTAATTTTCTATGAATCACCACATAGACTAATAGAATCATTGGCTTATTTAGAAGAGGCATTGGGTAATAGAAATATAGCAGTATGTAGGGAATTAACGAAATTACATGAAGATATATATAGAGGAACTATTAAAGAAGCATATAATTGGTTTTTAGAAAATAGACCAAGAGGAGAGTTTGTTTTAGTTATTGCTGGTAAAAGTGAAAGTAAAATTAGGGCTGAAAAAGAGCAAGAACTTAGTGGAATAACAGTAGAACAACATTTAATTAATTTAATAAATAGTGGAATTGATAAAAAAGAAGCAATAAAGCTTGTAGCTAAGGAAAGGGAACTTCCTAAAAAAGAAGTGTACAAAATTGCTATAGATATATAAACATAATAAAGGTGGAGTGCCTTAAGGTACTCCACCTAATTATCGTTTTAAATATGTAAATTAAATTTTGAAATTACTTTCCAAGTTTTAATTCTTCCATGCAGTTTTTGCAGATGTTTTTACCTTTGTAGTTTATAACATCTCTAGCATCACCACAGAAGATACAAGCTGGTTCATATTTCTTTAATATGATTTGTTCACCATCTACATATATTTCTAAAGCATCTTTTTCAGCTATATCTAAAGTTCTTCTTAATTCTATTGGGATAACTATTCTTCCTAGCTCATCTACTCTTCTTACAACTCCAGTTGATTTCATAAAAAAATTCCTCCTTAAACAAGTTTCGACATTTAGCAGATTAATATTAGCAGATATGTAATTAAAAGTCAATAAAAAACTTTAAAAAAAGTTTTAATTACAAATTTCTCTTTAAATTAATTCATAAATAAACTATACTACCATATTTTTGAAAAGTCAATAATATTTTATAAAATAAATGACAAAATAAATGATTTAATATACTGCTTGTACACATATTTTGTAGAAAAAGGGTTTATTAATTTAAAATTATTAAATATAAGATGATAAAATAAGAAAAAAAAGTAAATTAACGTTAAAAGGTATATTTTTCTAATATATGACGAAAATTAAAGATATGTCATAAAAAAATAACATATAAGATAGACGATATTAACTTGTAATAAGTTTATAATAACTATATAATATAATTACTGAAAAATAGAGAAAGATGAGGTGAAATGATATGGTTAATAAGATTGATAATAACTATATAAAAGAAGTTGCAGAAGAAATAGCTAATACATCAATGATTCCTTATGATGACTTACCTAAATATGACCTTTTTTTATCTCAGGTTATAGATTTTTTAAATGATAAGTTTGTAGAAGATAAATACACTAATAATATAGTACAAAATTATATAAAAAGTGAGGTAATTAGTAAACCAGAAGACGGTAAAAAAAGAGGGTATACTAAGATTCACTTAGTACAACTTGTATTATTAAGTTATATGAGGCCTATTCTTACAACAGAAGAAATCAAAAAGGTTTTTAGCTTAGCATTTAATGAAATTAATGATAGATCTGATGATATTATTGATTGGGAAACAGCTTATAAGCTATTTTTTGAAACACAAGGTGAAAGTTTTCAAAAATATCTAGATGCTACTGCTATAAACGATGATAAATTAGATTCTATTATAAAAGATTTAAATCTTGATGAAAAAGATGAAAATAGTATAAGAACTTTTGTTGTTGTTTTATCTTTAATAGCACAAGCAAGTGCCATTAAGAAGTTAGTTCAAAAAATTGTAAATGGATACCATTCATAAATGAGATTCTAAATCTTAGGTTTAGCTAATCGAATTTATTCATCAGATGTTAATAGGAGGAGTTCTCTTTAAAAGGGAATTTAAATCTTAGATTTATTTAATTTAACTTCACTTAAATTTTGAAGTTAAATTGAAAGAGAATAAAATACACATTTGACTTAAAAGTTATTTATTATTAAAGCTACCGATTTAATTGGTAGCTTTTTTGTTATAATAAATTTATAAAATAAGGAAGGAAAAATTATGAGTGATAAATTACTTTTTAAGGAATCTGTAAGAGGTATTATTGAATATGTATTAAAAAATGGTAGTTTAGATGATAGGTTTGTGTCTAGGGGAAGAGCTGTAGAAGGAACGATAGCACATAGTATACTTCAAAAGGATAATGAAACAATATATGAAGATTATGAAAAAGAAGTAGCCTTAAAGCATAAGTTTATAATTAATGATATAAACTTATTAGTAGATGGTAGAGCGGATGGTATTATAAAAGAAAATAAAAAGGTTATTATTGAAGAGATAAAATCAACATATAAAGATTTAAGTTGTATTGATTCAGATTATAATATGCTTCATTGGGCTCAAGGAAAGTTTTATGGGTATATTTACTGTTTAGATAATAATTTACAGACAATAGATATTAGATTAAGCTACTTTAATATAAATACAAGTGAAGTTAGATCTTTTGATAAGACATATAATTTTGGAGAATTAAAAGAATTTGTTTATTTTCTAGTTAATAAGTATTTAGAAGTAATTACTGTTAAAGAAAAATTTAATAAGATTAAATACAAAAGTATTAAAGATTTAAAATTTCCTTTTGAATCATATAGAAAAGGACAAAGGGAATTAGCTGTAAATTGTTTTAATAGTATAAAACAGCAAGGAATTTTATTTGCACAGGCACCTACAGGTATAGGAAAGACTATATCTACTATTTTTCCATCTTTAAAGAGTATTGGAGAGGGTAGAGGACAAAAAATAATATATTTAACAGCTAAGACAATTACAAGAACTGTAGCCGAGGAAGCATATTTAAAACTATATAAAGAAGGCCTTGAATTTAAGGTAGTAACAATTACAGCTAAAGAAAAAATATGTTTAAATGATGAAGTCAAATGCAATCCGGATGATTGTATATATGCTAAAGATTATTTTACAAAAATTAATGATGTAATAATATCATTAATAAAAGAGAATAATAAATTTTTTGGAAAAGATATTATTGAGTATGCAAAAAGGTATAAGGTTTGTCCATTTGAATTATCTCTAGATTTAAGTGATTGGTGTGATGGAATAATATGTGATTACAATTATGCATTTGATCCAAGAGTAAAACTTAAAAGAATATTTGAGGAGCGTAATGAAGAAAATATATTATTGATAGACGAAGCACATAATCTTGTAAATAGAGCAAGAGATATGTATAGTTGTCAACTAGAAAAAAGTAAAGTTATGACTGTAAACAAAGTTATAAAGGGAAAAGTGCCCAATTTATATAAAATATCTAATGCTATAAATAAGGAAATGATATTAATAAGAAGAGAGTTAGAAGAGGTAAATAAAGATTTTTTATATCATAATGTGGTGTATAAAGATTTAATTAAGTTATTACGAACATTTATTAATGAAGCTGAAAGTTATTTAATTAAAAGCAAAGGAACTTTAGGATATGATGATGTATTGGATTTTTATTATAGTGCTAGGAGTTTTATAGCAGTTAGTGAATTATATAATAAGGAATATACTACTATATTAAAAAAAGAAAAGAATGAGTTTATAATAAAGATATTTTGTATAAATCCATCTTTAAATTTAAAACAAACATTAAAAAGTGCATATTCAAGTGTTATTTTTTCAGCCACATTATCTCCAATAAAATATTATGTAGACTTAATAGGTGGAGATGAAAATAGTTTTAGAGTAAAATTTGATTCTCCGTTTAATAGAGAGAATTTATTAACTTATTTATATAGCTTAGATATGAGATATGTTAATAGAGAGAGAAACATAGATATATTATGTAAAATTATCAATCAGTTTATAAATGAAGTGCAAGGAAATTATATGGTGTTTTTGCCATCGTTTGATTATTTGGCAAAAGTATACAAAAGATATGTTGATATATATGGTAAAGATGGTACAATAGTTCAAGGAGAAAGTCTGTCAGAAGCACAAAAAGAAGAGTATTTGGCTCAGTTTTCTTTAGAGAATAAGGTTGTTGGCTTTACTGTTGTTGGGGGAATGTTTTCTGAAGGGGTAGATTTACCTGGAGATAAGTTAATTGGAGCTATTATAGTAGGAGTAGGTTTTCCAAAGGTTTCTATAGAAAATAATATAATACAAGAGTATTTTGACACTAATGGATTTGATTATTCATATACTTATCCTGGTATAAATAAGGTACTTCAATCAGTAGGAAGGGTAATTAGAACTGAGACAGATAAAGGAAGAGTTTTATTAATAGATAATCGGTATAATAATCCTAAATATAGATTTATTTTGCCATCAGATTGGATTATAGAAGATTATAAATTAAAATAAACAACATAGTCATTATGTATATAAAAGAGTATATACATATTATAAAAGAGTAAATAGAAAGGGAATATGGTGGTGCTATGTCAAATAAGGAGGGCAGTAAAGTCAAAAATTTTTTTGGCTTTATTATTTATTTTATAGTCAAAATTAGAGATGATGATATTTTTGCGTTAGGCGCACAGCTAGCATATTATATGATATTATCGTTTTTTCCTTTTTTAATTTTTTTATTAACATTAATAGGATTTAGCAACTTGGATTCTATGGAGGTACTAGGAGGATTGAGAGCTATATTGCCGACTAGTGCATTTGAACTTATTTATAATATAATTATAGAGGTAATTGAAAAACAAAATACTGGATTATTAGGAGCTTCTTTATTATTAGTAGTATGGGCTGCATCGTCAGCGTTCAGAGCTGTTATTAAAGGTGTAAATAAAGCATATGGAATAAAGGAAACAAGATCATTTATTAGGAGAGCAATAATTGCTATAATTTGTACATTTGCTTTAGCATTTGTAATTATGTTGACATTGGTAATGCTTGTCTTTGGACGCTTAATAGGGAATTTATTAACGACATATTTACCTTTTCCTGAAATAGTATCACAAATATGGAACTTCATAAGATATGGAATGGTAATATTTATTATGATTTGTATATTTGCAGGAATATACAGATATACACCATCGAAAAGGCTAAAATGGAAGGAGGTATTTCCGGGTGCAGCTATATGCACAATTGGATGGCTTATAGTTTCCTTAGGTTTTTCATTTTATATAAATAATTTTAGTAACTACTCAAAGATTTATGGTGGGTTAGGAGCAGTAATTATATTAATTACTTGGTTGTATATAACATCCATAATATTTATAACTGGTGGAGAAATAAATTCTGTTATTGGAATAAGAAGAGGAAATTTAAAGATAAAATAGGTTATTAGATACTAAAAATTACATTTATTTGAATATAAAATCTTTAAGTGGTTATACTCAAAGGTGAAATATTCAGGAGGTGTAATAAAATGAATAAAATAGTGTTATTAGGAAAGCTTATAAGAGACCCTGAACTTAAAACTATAGAAAATGGCGAAAAGGTTTTTACTAGATTTATAATTGCTGTAGATAGAAATTTCAAATCAGCAGATGGAACTAGAAAAGCAGATTTAATTCCAGTAACTATATGGGGAAGAAAAGCTGAGGTAGTTTGTAAATATATGACTAAAGGAAGTTATATAAGTTTAAGTGGAAGGCTAAAGACAGGTAGTTATGAGGATAAACAAGGAAATAAGAAATATATAGCTGAAGTTGTTGCCGAAGATTTTAAATTTGTAGGAAACAGAAGAGAAGTAAAAGAAAACAATGAAGTTAGTGGTGAAGACTAAGACTTTGAAAATTAGAAGGATATAGAGTGGCAAGCGTCAAGTTAAGGATGAAACTCCTTAGGGAGTTTTTAAATTATATTTTAAATTTAGCATAAGTTGAATTTATTCCTTAACTTGAAACTTGCCATTTGAATCTTATTTTAGAATAAGGTTATTACTTTTTATTTGTAGATAGAATAAGATTTTGATTGTAAATTATTGGTTTGCAGTTTAAATAATATAAAGTTTTTATAAAAAACTTCTATTTTTAATATCTTTCGACAAAAATTAACTCAAAAGTATTACTTGAGGATGTATAGAATGTAAGAATAGTTACTAAAAAAAGTGTAATAAATTACATTTATGTTGAATAGTAAGGGAATTTTTATTGAGGGTAATACCACAGTTTGACATAATTTTAACGCAATGTGTGTTATTGTTTAATTATTAAATAATATGTTGAGGAGAGGTATATCATGAGAATAAAGAAGTCTTTAAGTAAAATAGTTAATTTTGATGACAAAGAAAGCAGATATATTTATAGAATCGTTGAAAACAGCATTAGAAATAGACAAGCTTTTGGAATTGAGATAGAAAGACAAGATTTTGAAGAAGGAGAAGTAATAAATTTAGAAAGAGATATAGTTGATATAGTGGCAAGTAATCAAAGAAAAGCAGAAGATATTTTAATGTTATTATTTAATAATTTAGTTTCACCAATTCACTTAGTTGATATAGTAGGTGAGTATGCTGACTTATGTGTAAATGACTTTGGGTTTTAAATTTACATAAAATAAATTAGAAGAATATATTTAAACTAAAGAGGTGTTTTATGATATTAGGAGTTGGGACAGATATAATTGAAATTGACAGAATAAAAAATGCCATTGATAATACGCCTGGATTTCTAGAAAAGGTATTTACAAAAAGGGAAGTTGAAGAGCTATCAAAAAATACACTTAGAGTAGAAAGTGTTGCTGGGAATTTCGCAGTAAAAGAAGCTGTTAGTAAGGCAGTAGGAACAGGAATTCGTGGATTTAGCTTTAGGGATATTGAAGTATTTAGAGATGAGTTAGGAAAACCAATAGTAAGGGTATCTAGTAAAATAGAAGAGGTTATAAAATCTAAAGACTATTTATTTAATGTTTCTATTTCTCATAATAAAACTATGGCAATTGCTTTTGTAGTTTTGGAAGATCGTCAATCTACATAATTAAAAAATATATTTATTTAACTTAATAATAAATTATGAATAAAATATACATTTACTTAATATTAGTAATAATGAAATAGTGATTATGGGGGGAGTTATGAAAAAGAAAATAATCATTTCATTATTATTAATAATACCTTTTATATCTATCGTTCTTGTTATTATCTTTAGGGCTAAGTTTTTACCAAACAATGAAGATATAATCAGAGAATTGAAAAATATTAAGTGTTATGAAACGAAAGTTGAGTACATAATTAAGAACACAAAAGGGGAAGAAAGAGAAGATACTATTCAATATTATTCTAGCGAGGATGGTGTAAGAATAGAATTTGAAGATGAAAAAGTAAAAGTATATAAAGAAGATGGTATTCATGTAAAAGATAGTTCAGATAGTAATGAGTATGTAATAGATGAAGGGATGGATATACTTCACTCATTAGCATTTATGAATAAAATATTATCATATCCACTTAAAAGTGATTCAATAAAAGAAGGACAAGAAGAGTGGGGGGATAAAATATATATTCAGGTTGATACAGAATTATTTTTAGAAAATGAACATTTTAATACTGCAAGAATTTTTATTAATAAGAAAACTAAAACACCAATAGGTATTATAGTATATGATAAAAATGGGAATGACTCTTTAAGAATAATATATGATGATTTTAAAGAAGTTAAAGGGTTTGATAAAGAGAAATTTGACTAAGGACAAGCACTGTGTAGCGGTGAATTGTAATATATTCACGCTACACATAACAAAAAACTTAGAAAGAAGATAACACTAAAAAGCAAAAGATGAAATATTGTAGAAAATCAAATTTATAAATTTAGCCAATTACAGTATTTAATGAAATCAAGATGTATTTATAGTGACAAATTAAGTACATAGGGATTAGTAAAAAATAATTACAACATTACTTTATAAATAAGAAAAATTGTAAAAAATTACGAAATTTGCGATATATAGTGACATTTCTATTTACAAATTGACATTATTTGAAATATAATTTTCTTATACATAGAAAATAGAACTCTTAGGAGGGAATTCATGTCAGAAAAAATAGATAATACAATAAACCGCAAATTTGAAAATGAATTTGAAAAAAGTAGTAAATTTATTAAAGATAATTTAATAGTATATAGTGAGGAGAACGAATCATGTGAGTTCTTTGAATTAATGAAAAAGGGATATAAAGAAATGTCGAAAATTAATTTAGAGATAACAGGATACAGTAATTCATCACAAAAGTCACTTAAATACCAATATGATGATATAAATGAATATGAGAAATGGCTTTGCGGAGTGTGATATTTTTAATGACTACTATGGTTGTAAAAAGAGGGGATATTTTTTATGCAGATTTAAGTCCGGTTATAGGCTCTGAGCAAGGTGGAATTAGACCAGTTATTATAATACAAAATGATATAGGGAATAAATATAGTCCTACTGTTATCGTAGCAGCTATAACTTCTCAAATTAACAAGGCTAAACTTCCAACACATGTTGAAATTTCTTCAGAAGAATACGGACTAAATAGAGATTCTGTTGTTCTTTTAGAGCAAATAAGAACCTTAGATAAAAAAAGACTAAAAGAAAAAATAGGTCATATGACTGAAACTGATATGAAAAAAGTAGATAAATCATTACTTATTAGTATAAGTCTAGCTTAAATAATTTATTAGAGATTCTGTATCAAAATTCTATTAATGAATTTTGATACAGTTTTTTTATATATTTATTTACATTAAAAATTATATGAATCAATAAACAAGATATATAATGTACACTATTGAAATGAATATTGTATACTTTTATAAAAATAGTGTATACAAATAATTAACCTTATGATAAAATAAATTTGGGTAATTTACATAATTATAGAGTATAATAAAGAATATTAATATAAATTGTTATAATGGAGGCTTATAAATGGTTAATAATGTAGAAGAATTAAAATCAGTATCTAAATTAATTAGAAAAGATATAGTTTCAATGTTAACAGAATCAGCATCAGGACATCCAGGAGGATCATTATCTGCTACAGATATAGTTACAACTCTTTTCTTTAAAGAAATGAACATAGATCCAAATAACCCAAAGAATCCTGATAGAGATAGATTTGTATTATCAAAAGGACATGCAGCACCAGTTTTATATAGTGCTTTAGCAAGAAGAGGATTTTTCCCAGTAGAAGAACTAAGTACTTTAAGAAAGTTTGGTTCAAGATTACAAGGTCATCCAAGTATGAAATGTTTACCAGGAATTGATATGTCAACTGGTTCTTTAGGGCAAGGAATTTCAGCAGCAGTTGGAATGGCTTTAGCTGGAAAGATAGATAATAAAGATTATAGAGTATACACTATTTTAGGTGATGGTGAATTAGAAGAAGGTCAAGTTTGGGAAGCTTCTATGGCAGCTGCTCACTATAAATTAGATAACTTAACTGCTTTTGTAGATTTTAATGGACTACAAATAGATGGAAATGTAGAAGATGTTATGAATCCATCACCAATAGATAAGAAATTTGAAGCTTTCGGGTGGAATGTTTTAGTTATTGATGGACATAATTATGATGAAATAATAGATGCAATAGAAAAAGCAAAAAATTGTAAGGGGATGCCTACAGTAGTTATTTGTAAAACTGTAAAAGGTAAGGGCGTGTCATTCATGGAAAATGAAGCAGCATGGCATGGTACTGCACCTAGCAAGGAACAATGTGAGAAAGCTTTAGCTGAGATTGGAGGAGACAGATAATGAGTAAGAAAATCGCTACAAGAGAAGCATATGGAAAAGCATTAGCAGAATTAGCAAAAGAAAATGAAAATGTAGTAGTATTAGATGCTGATTTATCTAAATCTACTAAGACAGCTGACTTTAAAGCAGTTTGTCCAGAAAGATTCTTTAATATGGGTATTGCTGAAGGAAATATGATGGGAGTTGCTGCAGGATTAGCTACTTGTGGAAAAGTTCCATTTGTAAGTACTTTTGCAATGTTTGCAGCAGGAAGAGCATTTGAACAAATAAGAAACTCAATTTGTTATCCTAAATTAAATGTCAAAGTTTGTGCAACACATGCTGGATTAACAGTTGGAGAAGATGGTGCATCTCACCAAACAGTTGAAGACTTATCATTAATGAGAAGTATACCAAACATGGTAGTTATATCACCTGCAGATGCAGTTGAAACTATGGCAGCAATTAAAGCTATAGCAAATTATGATGGTCCTTGTTATGTAAGATTAGGAAGAGCTGCAGTTAATGTTATAAATGATGAGAACACTTATGAATTCAAATTAGGAAAAGGTGTTGTTTTATCAGAAGGAAAAGATGTTACTATAATTGCAACAGGAATTATGGTTGATGCAGCAATTGAAGCAAAAGACATTTTAGCAAATGAGGGAATCAATGCTAAGGTTATAAATATACATACAATCAAACCTTTAGATAGCGAATTAATAATTGAAGCTGCTAAAGAAACTGGAGCAATTGTAACTGCAGAAGAGCACAGTGTAATTGGTGGATTAGGTTCTGCAGTGGCAGAAGCTGTTACTGAAAAGTATCCAGTGCCAGTTTTAAAGGTTGGAGTTAATGACGTATTTGGAGAAAGTGGTAAGCCAGATGAATTATTAAAGGCATACAATTTAACAGCTCAAGATATAGTTAATAAAGTTAAAGACGCAATTACTCTAAAAAAATAGATTTAAATATATACTTAATTCTTAATTTCAGATGGAGTTTTAACTACATTCGAAGTTTAGGATTTATTATCTAGGAGCATGATGTTGTTATTTACAGCATTTAGCTATAAGATAAACCACAAACAGCTATTTACCACTAAAACTGCGATTAAAAAATCGCAGTTTTTTTATGGTTAAATAAAGTATATAATGGAGAAGTGTGTTAAATTGCATAGGATAAAATATATATAATGAGGGAAAATAATACAAGTAATTTTATTTTGGTAAGGGGGTAATTAGATGAAAAAGAAAAATATTAAAGAATTTGCTCTGATTACAATTGGTATACTTCTAGTTGCAATTTCAGTTGTTTATTTTTTTGAGCCTAATAATATAGCAGCAGGAGGTATAACAGGATTAGCCATTGTAATAAATCATTATATTCCTTTTATATCTATCGGACCATTAGTTTTAATGATGGATGCAGTTTTATTTGTTATTGCATTAATAGTTTTAGGAGCTAAATTTGGTGCTAAAACTATATATTCTAGTGTTTTATTATCAGTATCAATGTGGCTAATGCAAACTTTTATACCAATAAATATTACTAATGATTTGATGTTAGCAACTATATTTGGTACATTAATATCTGCAGGGGGAATGGCAATAGTGTTTAATGCCAATGCTTCAACTGGCGGAACAGATATAATAGCAAAAATATTAAATAAATTTTTCCATATAGAAATAGGAAAATCATTATTAATGGTTGATTTTTTAGTAACTTTATTAGGGGCAATAACTTTTGGAATAAATATGGGGTTATATGGATTATTATCAGTAATAATTAATGGAGTTGTCATAGATAATATAATAGCTGGATTTAAGACTAAAAGTGAAATTACCATAATAAGTGATAAAAATAAGGATATAAGTAAATTCATATTGAATGATTTGGAAAGAGGATGTACTTTTATAAAAGGTGTTGGAGGATTTACTGGGAAGGATACTGCACTATTATATACTGTATTAGATAGAAGTGAATTCATAAAGCTAAAAAACAAAATTAGGGAAATTGATAAAAATGCTTTTATCACAGTTGGAGAAGTTCATGAGGTTATGGGTGAAGGATTTATGGGAATAGATGAAAATTAAATAAGGATGGGAGATATGTATGCAAAAGATTAAAGAGTATTTATTAACAACAATTGGAGTAGCATTAACGGCTATAGCACTAGAATATTTTTTCTTTCCATGTGATATAGCTGCAGGAGGAGTATCTGGTATAGGTCTAGTTGTAAATAAGGTTTCAGGATTAGATACTAGTATTGTTGTTCTTGTGCTTAATATACTATTATTTATATTAGCATTTATTGTCCTAGGGAAATCATTTGGAGCAAAAAGTATTTATGCTACTGTAATGTTATCTGTATTTATGTGGATAATTGAAAAAATATTAAAACCAGGCATTTTAACTGAAAATATGTTTTTAGCAAGTGTGTTTGGTTCAATTCTTTTAGGAATGGGAGCTGCAATAGTGTTTCATCAAGGAGCTTCTACTGGAGGAACTAGCATTATAGCAGCTATAATAAGTAAGTTTACACCAATTGGTATAGGAATATCAGTTTTACTTACAGATTCGTTTGTTTGTTTATTAGCAATTAGTGTGTTTGGGGTTGATAAAGGATTATTTGGATTCTTTAGTGTTATTTTAATAGGTCTAATAATTGATAAATTTATAGATGGATTTAATACTTGTAAGCAAGTATTTATAATAACATCAAAGGAAAAAGAAATAGTTAATCACATAATTAAAAATATTGATAGAGGATGTACTGTACTTAATGGAAATGGTGGATATACTGGAAGCGATGTAAAGATAATATATACAGTTTTAAATTCAAATCAGTTTATTGCATTAAAAAAACATGTAAAAGAAATAGATCCAGCTGCTTTCTTAACAGTAAATGATTCTACAGAAGTTTTAGGAGAAGGTTTTAAAGCTTACGAATAATATAAAATTTAAGTCTATTTATTGAAGATATACCTTAAAAAACAACTTTAATAATATAATACTAAGTTGGGTTTAAACATAGTAATATAAGGTAAATGCACCTTAAATGTTGGTATTATAGGCGTTTGTATGTTATAATGGCTTTATAGTTTGTCAAGAGATAGAAGTTAATGATATAAAGAGGTGTATTTATGATTGAATTTAAGGACGTGTCAAAGGTATATGACAACAATGTAAAAGCTTTATCGAATGTAAATATAAAAATTAATTCAGGAGATTTCGTTTTTTTAGTTGGACCTTCTGGCGCAGGTAAATCTACATTCATAAAAATGTTATTAAAAGAAGTAGATCCAACAATGGGAGAAATTATAGTTGCAGATAAAGAACTATCTAAAGTAACTAGAAAACAAGTTCCATATTACAGAAGAAAGATAGGGATGGTATTCCAAGATTTTAGACTTATACCAACTTTAAATGTATATGAAAATGTTGCTTTTGCAATGAGAGTTGTTGAAGCATCACAAAGAGAAATTAGAAGAAGAGTGCCTATGGTATTATCTTTAGTTGGCTTATCTCATAAGTATAAGATGTTTCCTAATGAATTATCTGGAGGAGAACAACAAAGAGTATCATTAGCAAGAGCTATAGTTAATAATCCATCAGTATTAATAGCTGATGAACCTACAGGTAACCTTGACCCTGAAACAGCAAAAGAAATCATGGATTTATTAGAAGATATAAATAGAGCAGGAACAACAATATTAATGGCTACTCACGCAAAAGACATAGTTGATAATATGCAAAAGAGAGTTATAGCTATTGATAAGGGAACTATAGTAAGAGATGATAGGAAGGGGATGTACGAAAATGAAAATTAGTACGTTAAACTATTTTATAGTTGATGCATTTAAAAGCATAAAAAGAAATAGGACAATCAGTATTGCTGCAATGATTACAGTGTTAATAACATTTTTCGTTTTTGGTACGTTTACTTTATTAGCATTAAACTTTAATAAAAGTATAGAAGATGTAGCATCTAAAATTCAAATCCAAGTATATCTTAAGGATGACATAAAATTAGTTGATCAAAAAGAAATAGAATTAAAATTAATGGAACAAGAACAAGTTAGTGAAGTTACATATGAATCAAAAGATGAAGCATTTTTAAATTTAAAAGAGAATTTAGGAAGTAATGAAGGATTATTAGAAGGTTATGATTTAAATAATAACCCATTACCAAGCTCATTTATAGTTAATTTAAAAGACCCAGCTGCTGCAGAAGATGTAATAAAGAGTGTTGAAAATATGACTGGTGTTGAAGGAATAGGAAATCAACAAGATGTTATTGATACAATAAGCAAATTTGTTGATGTAGTTCAAATTGTAGGTATTGGTCTATTTGTAGTATTCGTAGGTGTATCTGTATTCTTAATCATGAATACAATAAAGCTTACTGTATACTCAAGAAGAAGAGAAGTTGGAATTATGAAGTTTGTTGGAGCAACAGACTGGTTTATTAGATGGCCATTTGTTATTGAAGGTATAGTAATTGGTGCAATTGGTTCATTATTATCAAGTATATTATTATACTTTGCATATAATGGCATATTTAGATGGATAGTATCATCTATGTTTATAGTAAATTTAGTACAACCACAATTTGTTTTAACTACATTATTAGCTTGCTTCGTTGGTGGAGGAGTAGTAGTTGGAGCTATAGGAAGTATATTTGCATTAAGAAAATTCTTAATTGTATAGTATATAGAATTTATTTATTAGGCAAAAATATATATATAGAAATTATTTGGAAACTACAACTCATTAATTTATTATGGGTTGTAGTTTTAAGCAAATAAAGGGTAAAAATAAGTAAATATAATATATTAAATATAGAAAGGAACGAATATTTATGGAGAATTTAAATGGAGAGGAAATTAAACCAAAGAAAAAGAAATATAAAATTATAAAAGGTTTAATAGTCGTAGCATTTCTTGTAGGATCGTATTTAGGGGTATTTTACTTAGGTAATATGTTGGCAACTAAAGGTATTGTAATTGGATCAGTTCCAGAAAAGGCAGTTGCTGATTTAGAGGCAATTGAGGATTCAGGAAAGTATTCAAATTTATTTACTTTAAGAAGCATGCTGTTTTCAATGTATGATGGAGAGTTAGATGATGAAAAGCTACTTGAAGGTGCAATGAAGGGAATGGCAGAAGCAGTTGGAGATCCATATACAGTTTATATGGATAATGAAGAGTTTAATGCATTTATGGAATCTAGCCAAGGTAGTTTTTATGGAATAGGAGCTCAGTTAGGTGTTAGAGATAACAAGGTTACAATAATAGCGCCAGTTGAAGGTTCACCTGCAGAAGAAGCTGGACTAAAAGCTGGAGATATAATATTAAAAGTTGATGATTATGAAGTTACAGATTTAAATACAGAAGCTGTTGTATCAAGAGTTAGAGGTGAAGAAGGGGCTCCAGTTACTTTAACTATTAGTAGAGAAGGGGTTGAAGAGCCTTTTGAAGTAACAATTGTAAGAGCTGAAATTAAAACTGAATCAGTAAAAGGTGAAATCCTTGAAGATGGAATAGGATATATTCAAATAAGCACTTTTAGTGATGAAGAAGTAAGTGATAAGTTTAGTGAAAAATTAAATGAATTAAAAGACCAAGGAATGAAAAAACTAATATTAGATTTAAGAGGAAACCCAGGTGGATACTTAAATGAATGTGTTGAAATTGCTTCTAATTTTATTCCAGAAGGAGAAGTAGTAACTTATACAATTGATAAATATAATAAAAAAGTAATCTCAAATTCAATAGGTGGAGATGCTATAGGAATACCATTAGTTGTCCTTGTTGATGGAGGTAGTGCAAGTGCATCAGAGGTTGTTACAGGAGCATTAAGAGATCATGAAGCTGCTACAACAATAGGAACAACTACATTTGGTAAAGGAATAGTTCAACAACTTAAAGTTTTACCAAATGAAATGGGAGGACTTAAGGTTACAACTTCAAAGTATTATACTCCAAATGGGGAAAATATACATGGTACTGGTATTGAACCAGACATTACTGTGGAAATTCCACAAGATATATTAGACCAAGATTATGATAGAAGCATTGATCCACAATTTCAAAAAGCCTTAGAGGTAATAAAAGAAAAGAATTAATTTAGGAGGCTCAAGATGGATTTAATAATTCATAGTTTACAGTCTATAGCAATAGCAATTATTGAGCCAATGCATTTACTTATGATTTTAATATTTGGGATAATATTTTATTTCAAAAATGTTAGAATTGTGTCTATACAAAAGATGACATTAGGAGAGGGGATTAATACCCCTCTTGAACTAACATTATCCCAGATTGTATTAGGAATATTGGCAGGTGCAATTGGAACTGTTATATTATCCGTACTTGGAGTTACATTTAGTGAAAATTCAGGTATAGAATTTATATTTATGATATCAATATTATCTTTATTTTATAAAAAGAAATATATATCATATGCATATTCAGGAGCAATTTTAGGAATAATAGGAATTTGCTTAAAGATAATTAGCAATATTTCAGGAATGAAGTTGTTTATGAATATCAACATATTATCATTAACTACTTTCATTGGAGTAATGTATGTACTTGAGGGAATTTTAATAATAATTGATGGGAATAGAGGAGCCATTCCTGTATTTACAAAGAAAGATGATAAAATAGTTGGTGGATTTTCATTTAGCAGATATTGGCCAGTTCCAATAGCTATATTGATGATTTTTTCAAATAGTGCATCAACAACTGATTCAGTTTATTTAAATGTATCATCATGGTGGCCTATAGTTAATAGAAGTGAAACATTAGCGATATTAGCAACTACAATGATAGCAGCTATTCCGTTGTATGGAATGATGGGTTATGGAAATGTTACCTTTACTCAGGAGAAAAAGGTAAAAGCATTAAGATGTGGTGGAGCAATTTTAGTTTACGGTGTTTCTATTATGTTAATAGCGCAACTTGCAGGAATTAATATATTAGGAGAGATATTTGCCATTATTTATCTGCCTTTGGCTTATGAATTAATTATGAGGTATGAAACTAATGTAGAGAAAAAGGGTGAATGTCTATACGTAAGCGATGATGAAGGAATAATGGTTCTTGAAGTTACCCCAAATTCACCGGCATATGAAGTTGGCATTAAGCGTGGGGATAAAATTATTGAAATTAATGGACAAAATATACAATCAGAAGTAGATATATTTAAAGCTGCTAAAGATACAATATTTAATATACCAATTAAAATAAAAAATAATTCAGGACAAGTGTTAGAATATATTTTACAACCTAGAAACAAAAGATTAGGTCTCCTTTTAGTACCAAAAATGGTTAAAAAGGAAGATATATTTGAAATAAAACCTGATGATTTAAAGAATATAATTGATGAACTTAAAAACAAAAAGTAGAGGCAAGTTTATACTAACCTCTACTTTTTGTTATAAAAGTTTTGAAAATGGTGAAGATAAAAAGTAAAATGTATTTATGTGAATAAGAAAAATTTGGAGTTGATATACATGGGAAAATTTAAGATACATTCTAAGTTTAAACCAACTGGAGATCAGCCTGCAGCTATAGATAGTTTAGTGGCAGGTATAGAGAAAAATGAAAAATATCAAACATTACTAGGGGTAACTGGTTCTGGTAAGACATATACAATGGCAAATATAATAGAAAGGGTACAAAAACCCACTATAGTTTTAGCTCATAATAAAACATTAGCAGCACAATTATGTTCAGAGTTTAGGGAGTTCTTTCCAGACAATATAGTAGAATATTTTGTATCATACTATGATTATTATCAGCCTGAAGCATATGTTCCACAAACTGATACTTTTATTGAAAAAGATGCTTCTATAAATGATGAAATAGATAAGCTAAGGCATTCGGCTACATCAGCATTATTTGAAAGAAGAGATGTAATAATAGTAGCATCAGTATCTTGTATATATGGATTAGGTAATCCAGATGAATATAAGAAGTTAACTATTTCTTTAAGAGTTGGAATGGAAAAGGAAAGGGATGAAATAATTAAGAAGCTTATAGAAATTCAATATGAGAGAAATGATATTGATTTTTCTAGAGGTACATTTAGAGTTAGAGGAGATTCATTAGATATTGTTCCAGCTTCATCTTCAACTAAGGGAATTAGAATAGAGTTCTTTGGTGATGAAATTGATAGAATAAGAGAATTTGATATATTAACAGGAAAGATATTAGGAGAAAGAGAGCATGTTGCTATTTTCCCAGCTTCCCACTTTGCGGCATCTCAAGAAACTTTAAATAAGGCAATAAAACAAATTGAAGATGAATTAGAAGATAGATTAAGAGAGCTAACATCTCAAGATAAATTATTAGAGGCTCAAAGATTGAGACAAAGAACTAATTATGATATAGAAATGATTAAGGAAATGGGATATTGTAGTGGGATAGAAAACTACTCAAGAGTTTTAGATGGAAGAGCAACAGGTACTCCACCGAAGACTTTGTTAGATTACTTCCCAGATGACTATTTAATGTTTATAGATGAAAGTCATGTTACTTTGCCACAATGTAGAGCAATGTATGCAGGGGATAGATCTAGGAAGGATACATTAGTTGAATATGGATTTAGACTTCCATGTGCTTATGATAATAGACCACTTAAATTCAATGAATTTGAAAGTAAAATTAATCAGCTTATATTTGTTTCTGCAACACCAGCTCAATATGAATTAGATCATTCTACTAATATTGCAGAGCAAATAATCAGACCTACAGGACTGTTAGATCCTATAGTTGAAATTAGACCTGTAACAGGACAAATAGATGACCTTTATGCAGAAATAATTAAAACAACAGAAAGAGGATTTAGAACTTTAGTAACAACATTAACTAAGAGAATGGCTGAAGATTTAACTAAGTATTTAACTGAATTAGGTATTAAAACTACTTATATGCATTCTGATATAAAGACTATTGAAAGAATGGAGATAATAAGAAATTTAAGATTAGGTGAATTCGATGTTCTTGTTGGAATAAACTTATTAAGGGAAGGGCTGGATATTCCAGAAGTTGCTCTTGTTGCAATTTTAGATGCAGATAAGGAAGGATTTTTACGTTCTGAAACATCTATGGTTCAAACTATAGGTAGAGCAGCTAGAAATTCTGAAAGTAAAGTAATTATGTATGCAGATAAAATGACTGGGTCTATGGATAGAGCTATTAAAGAAACAAATAGAAGAAGAGAAATCCAAATGAAGTACAATGAGGAGCATGGTATTGTACCAAAGACAATTATTAAGGATATAAGAGATGTAATTGAAGCAACTAAAGTTGCAGAGGAATCTTCAGAATATAAGATTAGTAAAGAATCTTCTACTTTAACTGAGAAGGAAAAGAAGAAGTTAATTAAGCAATATACTGAAGAAATGAAAGATGCAGCTAAAAATCTTCAATTTGAAAGAGCAGCTGAGCTTAGAGATATGATTAATGATTTAAAGGAAAAATAATTTCCTAGGAAATTGCATTAAGTATTTTTATGAAAGTCATTTAAAAATCTCATAATTAAAATAATTGTATATATGATATACTGTGTTTGAACTGTTTTGAAAACTTAATGAATAGATATAGTTTCAATATATCCATTCATCATAAATTTCATAGCAAATATATATTAACTGATTCCTATTTAGTGTAGGAATCAGTTTTTTTATACCCCTATTAACCTTAAGGAATAAAGTGAAAAAATAATACGAAGAGTTAATCATAAGTATGTAGTTTTATTTTATTATATAGGATTATTTATTTGATAAAAAAACGGAATATAATACTAGTTGACTGGTAAAATTTTACATAAGATTATTTTGACTGATGGTTATTATAAGGGGGGATTATGTTATGGGGAAAAAAAATAAGGTAGCGTTAATGTTAGTAATAACGTTATTGTTTAATATTTTTTATACTTCAAATGTATTTGCAACTAATTTGAATACAAATATATTAAGTGTATTAAAAATTAATTCAATGATAACTGACATTAATTCAGTAGTTAACCTTAGTGCAAATGATGAGGTAGAATTAGATATAAAATATACCAATAGCAATAAAAATATACAAGCTGGAGATGAAGTTAATATTGATTTGCCATTAAATTTTAAAAATGTAAAAATAAATTATAAACCAGAGTATTTTACTTCAAATCCTGTGATTGATAGTCAGAATGTATATACTCTAACTCTGAATGATAAAGCAGTTGATTCGTCTGAAATTAATATTTCTATTATTGGCACAATTTTAGAAGTTGAAGAATTAGTGAATGATAGTATTGTCGTTAATATTGGACAAGAAAAAGTTAATATAGCAGTTAATATAGAATCTAGTACAGATAAGGTTTCTGGAAATATAGATGAAATACAAAATACTAATGAAGTTAAAGAAGATAGTGAAAAAATAGATGATATACAAAATTCAACTGAAGTTACTGATGAAGTATTAGGAATATCTGAAATCGATGAATGTGAAGAAATTACAAAAAGTTCAATTGAATTTGAAGCGATAAATGTTTTGGATGCAACTAAGAAATTGACAGAAGAATATAAGAGCAAAAATACTTTTAGATATGTAAAGGATTGTATTGAATATACTACACCAGCATTTGATTTTCATATTTTTTCAACAGAAGCTATTTTATCAGCTCATACTAATGGAAATATAGCAACTAAAGATTTAGATGCAGGGGGACAAGGATTTGGGGCTAGCCAGTCTTCATCATTAAAATTGAATGAGGAGAATTACATTCAAAATAGTGCGGATAATATTACACAAATAAAGAGTGATGGAAATGTTGTTATTGGAAACAAGATTCCAACACAGATAACCGATAATGGAAATAAGGTTAGTATAGGAATTGGAGGTACTGGACTTCAAAATATAGAAGTATATAAGGAAGAACAAGGTTCAAAGCCGTATATAAATATTGATGCTGAATTAGATAATTTGAAAAAAATTTCAAAAGCATTATCAGATAATCCAACATCAAGTGGAGTAAAATTAGGGAGCTTAAATGGTGAAAATCAAGAGATAACCACTGATGGAAATAGTAGTTTTTATTATTTGAATATTAAAGCTAATGAAATTAGTGATGGAAATAATAAGAGAAATCTAAAGATAAATATAGCTGAAGGGCAAACATTAATTATTAATGTAGATATGACTGGTGTAGATAAAGATTATTTAGCAAATTTAGTAACTAAAATTAATGACCATGGAAACACAGAGCAAGTTATAGGGAAAGAAAATAATGTTTTGTGGAATTTATATGATAGCTTAAGAGAAGATAAATTATTTACTACTAGTGATTATGCGAAGGTTGGTACTGGGGATTATTTCATGGGAACAATATTAGCTCCTAATGCAAATATTGAATATGGTGCATTAAATGGAAATTTAATTGCTAATAAAGTTAAAAATGATGGCCAGGAGTCTCATAAGTGGGACTTTACAGGGAAATTAGAAGATAGCAAATCAACATCAGTAATATTAGAAGGAACAAAGAAATTAACAGGAAAAGATTTAACAGAAGGAATGTTTGAATTCCAAGTTTTAGATAAAGATAATAATGTAGTATCAAAAGGAAAAAGGTTGAAAATTAATTAAATGTAATAATAAACTAAAGCCTGTAGAAAATAATTTCTACAGGATTTAGTAATACTAATTTATAGAGATATAATTTTTTGATATAATTTATATAATTATTT
The DNA here is from genome assembly GCF_040227035.1 of Clostridium sp. RTP31139st1_H3_RTP31139_211217. NCBI lineage: Bacteria > Bacillati > Bacillota > Clostridia > Eubacteriales > Clostridiaceae > Clostridium > Clostridium sp. RTP31139st1_H3_RTP31139_211217. The sequence goes on along the minus strand of NZ_JBCOAB010000041.1, from coordinate 4,346 downwards.
GTTATAGAGGATGGAGAATTTATGAATGCAAGTAACAAAATATTAGTAGTTGAAGATGACTGGGATATAAATGCGCTGTTATGTAAGATACTAAGTCAAAATGGATATGATGTAAGAGGGGCATATTCGGGATCAGAAGCAAAGATGTGCATTGAGAAAAGTCAATATGATCTTATAATCTTAGATTTAATGTTACCAGGGATATGCGGAGAAGAGTTAATAAAGGAAATTAGAAAGAATTATTTAATGCCAATAATAGTCGAGTCAGCTAAGACAACTCCAGAAGATAAGATTGGAGTATTAAAAATGGGGGCGGATGATTTTATTAGTAAGCCATTTGATATAAATGAAGTTTTGGCTAGAGTAGAGGCACAATTAAGAAGGTATAAAGCATTTTCTAGTTCTAAAACAAATAGCAATAATAAATTAACTCATAAAAATTTAACTTTAGATATAGATAGTAGACAAGTACAGGTAAATGGAATAAACATAAATTTAACAGTTAGAGAATTTGATATATTAGAGCTATTAATTAGTAATCCTAACAAAGTGTTTACAAGGGCAAATTTATTTGAGGCAGTTTGGAAAGATGAATTCATTGGAGATGATAATACTGTTAATGTACATATTAGTAATTTAAGAGCCAAGATATCTAAGATAGATAAGGAAAATGAATATATACAAACAGTATGGGGAATTGGATTTAAATTAAAGTCTGAATAGTTAATATTTGTAGGAAAGAAAATTACAATAGGAAATAATATATTTAAAAAATGTAATTATACAATTTAAATAGTGGTTGGTAGAAAATTTAATGAGTTCTACCAACCATTTTTTAATCTTATTTTTTATCTTTGAAACTTAATACTTTCTTAATATTTTCTTTAAGGTATCTTACAACTATGGATATACAATGTAAGTAAATTAAGAATTTAAATAAAAAAAGAAGTGATAGATAAATTAATACTTAGGGGGTAAATAAAAATGAAAAAAGTTGTATTGAAGACATATAACATTACTAAAAAATATGGTGAACAACTGGCTGTAGATAATGTTAATATGACTATTAAAAAAGGTGATATATATGGATTTATAGGTCAAAATGGTGCTGGTAAAACAACATTAATTAGACTTATTACAGGATTAATTCATAAAAGTGGTGGAGAAATAGAGCTTTTAGGGGCAAATGAGGAAAATGAGTTAAATAAGGCAAGAACAATGGTTGGAAGTTTAATTGAAACCCCTTCATTTTATACTAATATGACGGCAAGAGAAAACCTAGAAGTATCTAGATTGGTAAGGAATATACCAGGAAAGAAATGTATAGATGAAGTATTAGAATTAGTTGGATTAAAAGATGTTGAAAAGAAAAAAGTTAAGAACTTTTCTTTAGGAATGAGACAAAGATTAGGAATTGCAAATGCACTAATGGGAAATCCTAAATTGCTTATATTAGATGAACCTATAAATGGACTTGATCCAATGGGAATTGTTGAAATAAGAGAATTATTAAAGAAGATAAATAAAGAAAAAGATATGACAATATTGATATCAAGCCATATATTAAGTGAGCTATCAGAACTTGCAACAACTTATGGAATAATCTCAAATGGAAAATTAATTGAAGAAATTACAGCTAAGCAACTATCCGAAAAATGTAGACAATATATAGATTTAAGGGTTGATGATACAGCTAGAGCGGTAATTTTGTTAGAGAGAGAATTAGGAATAAATGATTATGAGGTATTAGAAGATAGTAACATAAAGGTATTTTCTAATTTGGATAATGTTGGTGAAATAAATTCGTTATTATCAAGATCCGGAATTATTGTTGAAAGTATAAGTGTTAAAGGTGAAAATTTGGAGGAATACTTTATGAATAAAGTTGGAGGTGTTTTAAATGCTTAAAGCAATACAAGCAGAATTATATAAGCTATTTAAAAATAGAACATTTAAAGTACTAATATGTGTTGCAGTTTTATTATCTACATTGACAGTAGTTATGTGTTCATCGGTTTTTGAGAAAATACTTAATGATAGTTTAGGAAATATGCCACAAGATCAAAAAGAGGTTCTTATGGAACAATTAACAAGTATGTCTGAAAGTGAAGCAATAGTAACACCAGGCCAACTAGGAATTCAGTTACAAGCTAAAGATATGATGAATCCAACTTCAATAGAAGTATACCATGCTTCATTTGGGTCAGGAGTTATAGAAATAATAATAGGTATATTAGTAGGAGCATTAATAGCAAAAGAATACTCACAAGGTACAATTAAAAATTTCTTAGCTTACGGTAAGAGGAGAGAAGAATTTTATCTAGCAAAATTTGTATCTATGGTTATAGCAGTTACAATAATTTTAGCTGTTATGACAATCCTACCAACCATAGTAGTAACGCTCATGAATGGCTGGGGGAAAGCTTTTGAAATTTCACAACTATTAGGAATGATAAAAACATTTGTTGCATCAGTTATTGCAGGTTCAGCAGTAGCAGCATTAGCTATGATTATAGCAACATTAGTAAAAAGTAATGGAGCTACAATAGGAATAACAGTAGCAATATTTATAGGGATTCCTACGTTAGCTGGATTTTTATACGGAATATATCCTTGGTTCGATAGAGTTTATGAGGTATTACCATTTTATAATTCAGCATTAGCAACTTCAATTAAAGCAGGAAATGGAGATTTGTTAAGATCAGTAATAATTTCATTAGTAACAATAGCAATTTCGTTATTTGTGGGAATAAAAATATTTAAGTCGCAAGATATCAAATAAGAAAGGTTAGTAGATTAAAAATGATTAATAGTAAATTAGAAAAGATCATTAAATTAGGCTTTGGGATAGTTATTTTTATTTTAGGAATTATATCATTTATTATATTACCTAATAAAGTAGGAATGCAGATTTCAGTTAGTGGTAAATTACAAAATTATATGCCAAAGATAATTGCTGTTATTATACCAATTGGGCTATATGGACTTGGTTTTTTACCCAATGGAAATGGTAAATCAGCAGAAATAAAAAGGAATATAATTTTATCATTATTAGCTATAGTTATTCAAATTTTTACATTAGTTTCAAATTTATAAGGATATTATAAAAAGGGGAATAAGTATAAGGGGAGAAATAGTATGTTAGAAATAAAGAACTTTTCAAAAGAATATTCAAAGGGCAAAAAAGCAGTTGATAATATATCTTTAACTGTAAATAGTGGGGAGATATTTGGATTTATAGGTCACAATGGTGCAGGAAAAACAACAACGATTAAATCTATAGTTGGAATATTAGAATTTAGTGAAGGGGATATATTAATAGATAGTAAATCTATTAAGAAAAATCCTATAGAATGTAAAAAAGTAATGGCATATATTCCAGATAATCCAGATCTTTATGAAGCTTTAACTGGAATACAATATTTAAGCTTTATTGCAGATATTTATAAAATAAGTAAAGAACAAAGAGAGAAATTAATTAAATATTATGGAGATAAGCTTGAGTTAACTAAATATTTAGGGGATTTAATTTCTTCATATTCCCATGGTATGAAACAAAAGTTAGCAGTAATATCAGCATTAATTCATAAACCAAAGTTATTAATATTAGATGAGCCATTTGTTGGATTAGATCCTAAGGCTTCTCATACACTTAAAGAAATAATGAGAGAACTTTGTAATGAGGGTAGTGCAATATTCTTTTCAACTCATGTATTAGAGGTAGCAGAAAAATTATGTGATAAGATTGCAATTATTAAAGATGGGAAAATAGTTGCAGTTGGTAGCACTGAACAAGTTAAAGGTAATAATTCTTTAGAAGAAGTATTTATGGAGTTGATTGATAATGAGTAATTTATTTATTTTATTAAAAAATTCATTTATAAATAGCACAGGAATTAATTCTTTATCTAAAGGGGTTAGCACTTCTAATGAAAAGAAGAAGTTATTAATTACTACAGCTACATTGTTATTAATAGCAGCAGTAATATGTTTTATGTCAACCACATATTCAATAGCGTTAGCTACAGTATTAAAACCAATGGGATATTTAGATTTAATATTAATAGTTGCTGTATTATTTTCATGTATTTTAAGCTTTATAAAATCAATATATAAAGCGCAAGGAACATTATTTAGTTCAAAAGATTACGATTTATTAATGGCTTTACCTATAAGAAATAGTACAATATTAACTAGTAAAATATTAAGTTTAATGTCTGTAAACTATATAGGAACAGCACTTGTAATAGTACCGGCTTCAATAGTATAGAGACTGTAGATAATTTTGTGTAATATAGTTTCTTATAAATCAAATATTACTGGAAATTTTGATTTCCAGTAATATT
>NZ_JBCOAB010000040.1:0-29396 GCF_040227035.1 Clostridium sp. RTP31139st1_H3_RTP31139_211217 | reverse complement strand
GATACAAGACACCGTTAGAAGCATTTAACGAAGAACAAGCTAAGTGTTGCACTTAGCTTGACAATTCGTCATATAAATAAACAGTATAGTTATTTAAATTATACTATGAAAGTAATGTAATAATTAATATGTGATGCTAATAAACTTGTATAAAAAGGGGTGATTATTAGTGAATTTAAAAAGTAGAAAATATTTAGCTTTAGTTGTGATTATGTTTTTTATACTAAGTTCAATTGTTGTTTTATCAAATAATTTTAAAGCTATAGATAATATAGTTACTATAGATAATAATAGTAAGTTGATTCAAGAAAAACATAAAAGTAACTTAATTGTTGAAAGTGATGATAATAAGGTTAAAAGTTATGAAGAAAACGAAGAAGAGGGAAGTGTAAGAATTTTTCCACAGGAGGAAGAGAAATATATAAAGTCATTACCTAATGTTAATACAAATGGACAAGTTATTTTAAGAAAATTATAAAATAGTTTTAAAAGCAGTAAGTAATGTACTTGCTGCTTTTAATTTATAGGCAGATTTTTGAAAATGGAATTATAGCATTAGGGACAGCACTATGTTCTCCAATGAATTTTTCCATCCAAATAACATCATTCCATTTACCAAATTTATAGCCACACTTAGTAAAATGAGCAACAGTTTTATATCCAAATTTTTTATGGAAGTTTTCACTTTTTTCATTAGGATAAGTTATGCAAGCATTAAGTTTTATTATATTTTGAAGTTTAAGATATTTCTCAAGTTCATTATAAAGCAAAGTACCAATACGACTTCTTGAATCACAATTTTGTACATAAATAGATGTTTCAACAGCCCAATCATAAGCAGGTCTTACTTTAAAAGCACTTGCATAAGCATATCCATAAATTTTATTATTATCTTCAGCAACCAAATAAGGATATCTAACTAAAGTATTTTTAATTCTATTTTTAAATTCCTCTACACTTGGAGTATCATATTCAAAGGTTATAGTTGTATTTTCAACATAGTATTTATAGATGTTAAGAAGTTCTTCTGCATCTTCAGGTTTTGCGACTCTAATATTCATTACTAATCCCCCAGTTTTTATATATTATAATTTAAGATTAGCAGATTTTAAATTGTATTTCCAATTATTTAAAGATGATTAGTATATGCACGAGTATTAATGATTTAATAATCTGATATAATATTATTAAAAATGTTAATTAGAATTTATTTGTAATAATATCTTAAGAAAATTGAAAATTACTTTTAAGTATTTAAGATTATAATATTACTAGTAGAAAACAATAATCAAAAGAGGGGATTGGCCTTATGATGGAGAGTTATTTATTAGCAATATTAGTATCGATGGTTTTAATAACAATAATAAATATAATTTTAAATAAAAAGAGCAGTGGGAAGATAAAGTGGCAACATTACTTATTTGGAGATTTTTTAATTTTATATCTTGTTATTTCATTAAAAGATATAGTTGGGTTTCCAACTTTAAGTGATTTGGAAAGAAAAGTAATGTTAGGGGGACCTATATTTGATCCAGTATTAAATTTTATACCACTCAGCAGTGGAATAGAAATTTCAACAATACTTAATATAATATTCTTTATGCCATTTGGATTTTTACTACCAACATTATGGAATAAATTTAGAAAGTTTATACCTACAGTATTTGCAGGTTTTATATTTTCACTTATTATTGAAGTTGGACAATTATTCACTATTCGTGCAACAGATGTTGATGATTTAATAATGAATACTTTAGGAACTATTTTAGGTTTTATTTTATTTAAAATACTTAGCATTATATTTAAGAAACTTTCAAATAAAACTATGGTTGAAGAGTATAATAAAAAAGATTCAATTATTAAGTATGGGCCTTATTTATATATTGGAATTGCAGTTATTAGTGTGTTTTTTAGTTAGAAGAAAAGATTTCAGATAATCAAATCTATATATTATATAGCTATAATTAAGTAAATATAAGATTTGTTATATTAGCTAATATATATTTATATTAAAATTATTATTTTTTTATGGTTAATATGAGTAAATTAAAAGAGACTATATCAAATATTACGGGTGTGTAAATTATTTTGATATAGTCTCTATTTAATTTCAATTAACAAACTCCACTCACTGTATTCGCGGAGTACACACAGTGTACCTTCAAGAAGCGAAATTTAAATTTCGACTTTTAGGCAAGTTCGAATAACCAAATTACCAAGTAGGTAACTTCCACTAGCTAAATCGAAGATTTAGAGTGTCAGTTAAAATTTGGATTATCACTTAGCTTATACTACTTTACAACTATATTTACAAGTCTTCCTTTAATAACGATAACTTTTACTATAGTTTTTCCTTCTGTAGCAGCTATAACAGCTTCGTCAGCTAAAGCAGCAGCCTTAATTCCTTCTTCATTTAAATCTGAAGCAACATTGATTCTAGCTTTAATTTTACCATTAACTTGGATAGCTATTTCAATTTCATCTTTAACTAGGGCTTTAGCATCAAATGCTGGCCAAGCTTCATTGAATACTGAGTATTTACCAGTTAATAATGACCATTGCTCTTCAGCAAAGTGAGGTGCAAATGGAGCTAAAATCTTAATAAAGCTTTCACATACATTCTTTAAGAAATCTAAGTTTTTAGTTTCTTCTTTCATGTATTTAGATAAAGCATTGATGAATTCCATCATTCTAGCAATAGCAGTATTGAATTGCATTTTTTCTCCATCTTCAGTAACACCTTTAATAGCGTTATTTAACCAGAAGTTTAATTCTTTTTCAGCTTTATCCATAGTAGTTTTATTGTTAGTACCAGCTTCAATAGCTTCTCTGCACATTGTTAGATATCTTTCAATTCTATCTACAAATCTAGCAACAGATTTAATACCATCATCACTCCAAGCTCCACCTTCAGTGTAAGCAAATCCAAACATTAAGTACATTCTAAATACATCTGCACCATATTCTTTGATGTAATCATCTGGAGATATAGTATTTCCTTTAGATTTAGACATCTTTAATCCATCTGGTCCTAAGATAAGTCCTTGGTGAGTTAAGCTCTTGAATGGTTCATCAAAGCTTAAGTAACCCATATCTCTTAAAGCCTTAGTTATAAATCTTGCATATAATAAGTGCATACAAGCATGCTCAGGTCCACCAACATATTTGTCAACTGGAAGCATCTTATCTACTTTTTCTTTATCGAATGCGATTTTATCATTTTTATTATCTACATATCTCATTTGGTACCAAGAAGAGCAAACGAATGTATCTAAAGTATCACATTCTCTCTTAGCTGGTTTACCACAACAAGGACAAGTAGTATTAACGAATTCTTCACACTTAGCAAGTGGTGACTTACCATCTGGAGCAAATTCAACATTGTATGGTAATTCAACTGGAAGATCTTTTTCAGGAACTGGAACAGCACCACAATCTTCACAGTAGATTATTGGAATTGGAGCACCCCAATATCTTTGTCTTGAAACTAACCAGTCTCTTAATCTGTAATTAACCTTAGCAGAGCCTAAACCTTGTTTAGCTAGTTTTTCAACAATAGCTTCTTTAGCTTCTTCAGTAGTTAATCCATCAAATTCACCAGAGTTAACTAAAACACCGTATTCACAGTATGGTAATTCAACTTCTTCACCTTTTTTACTAGTTATAACTTGATCTATTGGTAAGTTAAATTTAGTAGCAAAAGCATAGTCTCTTTCATCATGAGCTGGAACAGCCATAACAGCACCAGTACCATAAGTTGCAAGAACATAGTCTCCAACCCAAACTGGAACTTCCTTACCATTTATAGGGTTTATAGCATATGAACCAGTGAATACACCAGTTTTTTCTCTTGTAAGAGATTGTCTTTCTATATCTGATTGCTTTTTAGCAGCTTCTTTATATTCTTCAACAGCAGCCTTATTTTCATCTGTTGTTAATTCATCAACTAATGGATTTTCAGGAGCTAAAACAACATATGTAACACCGTTTAAAGTATCAACTCTTGTTGTGAATACATTAAAGTTAATATCTGAATTTTTAACTTTGAAGTTAACTTCAGCACCTGTAGATTTACCAATCCAGTGCTTTTGCATAGCAACAGTTTTTTCAGGCCAATCTAAAGTATCTAATTTTTCTAATAGCTCATCAGCGTATTCTGTAATTTTAAAGAACCATTGAGTTAAGTCTTTTTTAGTAACTTCAGTTGAACATCTTTCACAAGCACCATCAACAACTTGCTCATTAGCTAAAACTGTGTTACAAGATGGACACCAGTTTACAGGAGCTTTCTTTCTGTAAGCTAAGCCATTCTTTAATAATTGTAAGAATACCCATTGAGTCCATTTATAATATTCTGGAGTACAAGTTATAACTTCATTTTCCCAGTTAAACATAGCTCCCATAGCTCTTAATTGTTCTTCCATAGTTTTAATATTCTTTTCAGTAGAATCCCATGGATGAATTCCAGTCTTAATTGCAAAGTTTTCTGCAGGTAAACCAAAGGCATCAAATCCCATTGGTTGGAATACATTGTATCCTTGCATTTTCTTTAATCTTGCCCATGAATCAACAGGTCCATAGTTAAACCAGTGACCAGCATGTAATTGGCTTCCTGATGGATAAGAGAACATTTCTAAAACATAAAGTTTTTCACCCTCTGCATCTGGATTAAATTTGTAAAGTTCAGTTTCTTCCCACTTTTTTTGCCACTTTTTATCAATGGCAGTTCCGTAGTTACTCATAGTTTAAACACTCCTTTGGATAGTTAAGAGTTAATAGTTAAGAGTTAATAGTTAAGGAATAAATTCAGCTGAGCTGAATTTAGAAATATTTTATCCTCAATTACTAATTCAAGACTATCAATTCAAAACGAAATACTCCTAACTAATTATATTTATAATTTTTACCTAATTTTATAAAAATATATAAAAAAAGCCCTTCATCTCAATTAAGAGACGAAAAGCTATATTTCGCGGTACCACTCTTATTAGAACTATTTTATAAGTTAAAAGGTAATAGGTGTTGAATAAAATCGTCGTAGCTGAATTAAAAAAATATATATTTAAGAAACTGATTAGGAGTTTCAACATTAACTACTAACTAAAAACTACTAACTTTTAACTAAAAAGGTTCTCACTCAAATCCGTAACGGGGATTCCGTACTTGCTTTTAACAAGTAAGCTCCAAGGCAAGTTCCTATAAATGTATCACTGTTTTGCAGCAACCAACAGCTCTCTAAAGATTACAGTATTATAGTACTACTCCTTTTCAATGCAATAAATATTAAATTTATTAAAAGATTTCAATATTTATTAATTATATATTAGTCTACTATAATAAGTCAATAAGAGTAAATATTATATTTACTTTATGAATTAAAATAAAAGAGTTCCTTTTTAAAATAGAAAACATATTATAAAAGAAACTTATTTTTATTTAGGGCAAATAAATACACATTGTGGAATAAAAAGAAAATTAGAGTTAATATTATCTCTTAACTTGTTGTTGATAAATAAGAAATTTACAAATCAAATTAATTATTAAAATATTCTTAAGAATACTAAATTGATTTCAAATTAGGAAAGTTTCCTTATATACTAAGTAAGAATCATATGTAAGTAAATTTAATGGAGGTAATGTTTATGTCGTGTTTAGGAAATATTATTTGGATAATATTTGGGGGCCTTATTGGTGCAATAGGATGGTGTTTTATAGGGATAATATGGTGTATTACTATAATTGGAATACCAGTAGGAATGCAATGCTTTAAAATGGCAAGACTACAGCTTGCGCCATTTGGTAAAGAAGTTGTTACAGTAAGTGATAGTAGTGGGAATTTACTAATGAATATATTATGGTTGATATTTGGTGGGTTAGAGTTATGTATTACAAATATAGTAAGTGGATTAATTTTATGTATAACAATAGTAGGAATTCCATTTGCAGCACAATCATTTAAAATGGCCAAGCTAGCATTAATGCCTTTTGGAAAAGAAGTTATATAAAATTAATATATAGGTATGAAATTTTAAATATTTAAATCATAATGTGGCAATTTATCTATATTTAAGGTTGATAATAGGTTAGTGGTATTAAAAGGTGTTAAAAATTGGTATAATATTATATAGTTTTAATATTAATAAGTTGAAGGGACGAGTTAAATGATTAAAAGATTTGTATCATATAATGAGAATTTAGAAAAAAATATTGAACTTTTAAGTAAAGGAATATTTTTAACAACTAAGAGTGGAAGTAAAGTGAACTCAATGACTATAGCTTGGGGAAGTATTGGTTTCATGTGGGGTAAACCTGTATTTACAGTTATGGTAAGACCACAAAGATATACATATGGAATAATTGAAAAAACAAATGAATTTACAGTTACAATACCATATAAAAATGTGGATAAGGAAATAGCATTTTTAGGAACTAAAAGTGGTAAAGATATTAATAAATTAGCACAATTAAATATTGATACTAGAGAATCGGAAAAAATAAATACTCCTGTATTAAATATGGAAGGTATGCATTTTGAATGTAGAGTTCTTTATAAAACTACAATGAGTGATAAGAATTTAAATGAGGATATAAAAAATAGTAAATATCCTTTAGAAGATTATCATACAATATATTTTGGAGAAATAGTATCGAGTTATATAATTAAATAATTATACAGAAATAGTTTATGCCTCTGGAATAAACCTAAATATTGGGTTGATTTCAGAGGTGTCTTTTTATTTGCAAAAGAATATAAGACTACATTTTGGATAAAACTAAATGAGAAAAAGTATTTAACAAAGGATGGTGTATCTTGTGGCAATATTAAATTGTATTATAGGTGTAGCTTTTATATTTCTAGTAGCATTTTTATTTTCAAATAATAAGAAAAAAATAAATTGGAGAACTGTGATTATTGGATTTATAATTCAATTTGCATTTGCATTTGCTGCATTAAAATGGAGTGTTGGAAAATATGTATTAAGTAAGATTGCATTAGGGGTTCAATCTGTAATTGATTATGCAAAAGAAGGAATATCATTCTTATTTGGCTCATTAGCTAATGATGGAAGTATTTTTGCTGTTAATGTTTTAGGAGTAATTATATTTATTTCAGCAGTAGTATCAGTATTATATTACTTAGGAATTATGCAGTTTGTTATAAAGCTTATAGGTGGAGGGTTAGCGAAGCTTTTAGGTACATCTAAGTTAGAAACTATATCATCATCAGCAAATATATTCTTAGGGCAAACAGAAGCACCCCTTTTAATTAAACCATATGTTGAAAAATTAACAGAATCTGAATTATTTACAGTTATGGTTGGAGGCCTTGCTTCCGTTTCTGGATCAATATTAGTTGGATATTCATTATTAGGAATTCCTATTGAATACTTAGTATCTGCTAGTTTTATGTCAGCTCCAGCAGGACTTATAATTTCTAAAATAATAATTCCAGAAATAAAAGAAGATAAAGTAAATGAAGAAATTGAAATGGTAAAGGATGATTCAGCAAATGTTGTTGATGCAGCATCTAAGGGAGCTATTGATGGATTAGGACTAGTTCTTAACATAGCAGCAATATTATTAGCATTTGTAGCATTAATTGCGCTTGTAAATGGTGTTATTGGAATGGTTGGTGGATGGTTTGGAATAACTAACTTAAGTTTACAATCTATTTTAGGATATATTTTTGCCCCAGTAGCAGTTATTATAGGAGTACCAATGAAGGAAGCAGTAGTTGCAGGTTCATTAATAGGTCAAAAAATAATATTAAATGAATTTGTAGCATTTACAAGTCTTTCTGAAATAATGAGTACATTATCAGCTAAAACAATAGCTGTAGTAACTTTTTCATTATGTGGATTTGCCAATATTTCTTCTATAGCAATTTTAATTGGAGGTATAGGAGGAATGGCACCTAGTAGAAAGCATGATATAGCTCGTTTAGGGTGGAAAGCAGTATTAGGTGGAACCTTAGCAAATCTTCTTAGTGCTACAATTGCAGGACTTTTATTAACAATATAATTTTTTTGATGAGTAATAACGAAAAAATAATTTAAACCTAACACCAAGCTACAATTATTAATAGCACAAGCATTAACTAATTAAAATTAAATTGGCTCAATGCCGTACATCTGGTAATAAAGAAAAAGATAAATGGAGTATCGGAAGGAAGATTATATTGATTCCTGTAGATATTCCATTTATTTTTTTCGTATTACCATGATAATTTTTTAAAGGAAACTCGACTCCCTAACGGTCGCTGAGTACACTAAAGTGTACCTTCAAGGAGTAAAATTGAAAATTTGGAGGCTTTCTTAATAAATTTGTAATAAATATAATAATTTTTTTGTAAGACTTTCTTGTTACTATATAAATATAAGTTAAGTAGCATGGTATAATAATACATTATGAAGGGAGTGCAATTTAGGTATGGAGAAAAATAATGTTTTAGTAGTAGATGATGATAAAGAGATAGTTGATGCTATTGATATATATTTAAGAAATGAAGGAATTAATGTAATTAAAGCTTATGATGGATTAGAAGCATTGGAAGCTTTAATGGAAAATGATGTGTATCTTATATTAATGGATATAATGATGCCTAATATGGATGGACTTAGAACTACAATGAAAATAAGGAAGGAAAAGAATATCCCTATTATATTAATTTCTGCAAAATCAGAGGATACAGATAAAATATTAGGTCTTAATATGGGGGCAGATGATTATATAACTAAGCCGTTTAATCCATTAGAACTTATAGCAAGAGTTAAGTCACAGTTAAGAAGGTATACTGTCTTTGGAAACTATGGTGGGAAAAAGGAAGAGGAAAGTAATTCAATAATAAGTAGTGGAGGACTTTCATTAAATCAAGATACAAAAGAAGTATTAGTTGATGGGGAATCAATTAAATTAACAGCAACTGAATTTGGCATATTAGAATTATTATTAAGAAATCAAGGAAGGGTTTTTTCTATAGATGAAATATATGAAAATGTATGGAAAGAACCTAGTTATAATGCAGAAAATACAGTAGCAGTACATATACGAAGGATTAGAGAAAAAATAGAAATCAATCCTAAGGATCCTAAATATTTAAAGGTGGTGTGGGGTATTGGATATAAAATCGAAAAATACTAGTAAAGAAAATATTAATGAAGAAGAAATAATAGTTTCAGATAAAAAGATAAAAAATAACAAAAGAAATATTTTAAGTAGTAATAATAGCAAATATATAATTTATATTTTAACTGTTATATCATTAGCATGTACATTTCTATTAGGCATAGAAATTAAAGATAACTTGGGATATGTTATACCAGAGAGAGTATATTTACAAACTCAAGTAGCAAATGATATAAATGATTATACAAGTTTGGTAGAGGATTATTCATTATATTATAAATCAGCTAGTTATGCTAAGGATAAGGATAATATAACTCAAAATGATATAGATATTTGTAAGGCTGAATTATTAGATAAGGCTAATAATGAATACGATAATTATAGAACTTCTAAATATAATGATGATAGCTTTAATAGTTTAACTTATGAACAGCAAGAAAAGATATTAGAGGAACAAAGAGAAAAAATAGATGAAAAATATACTTTAAGTGATGAAGAAATGAATGAGTATATTTTAAATAGAAAAAGCAATAGTGCAAGTAATTTAAATAATAAAATAAAATCTTATGTTAATTTAAATTTTAGAGCTTATGATAAATTAAATGATGTTTGGATTGGTGGAAGTGAAATTGATTCTACTGAGATTATAGAAAATGGTAGATATTTCAAAGAAATAAATATTGATTATAATGGAAACATAATTGAAAAAATATATGTTAATGGTAAGGAAATAGATAAGAATAATATATTAGGTAAATTTATTGATAATTATAGCTATAGTACTAGATTCTCTAATTATAGTTATGAAAATACGTCTATTGCCCAACTTAAGTATGATTATAGCGAAAAACATAATATAACATTATATATATGGATGCCTAAGGAACTTAAATCAGGGGATGTAGTTTCTGAAAGCTTTAAGGGTGTGCAACATAATGTTACTAGTTTTTATTTAAGTTGTATTACATTTGTAATATTTTTAGTTCTAACAATATTTTGTTTATTATACTTAGCTAAATATAAAGTAAAGGTAGCGTTAATAGAAAAAATAATAAATAAGGTTAAAGGGTATCCTATCGAATATAAAATTGGAGTTGGAATTATAGGGTGGATAATTTGGAATATTGGGCCACACATTTACTATAATTCAAATAATTATATAAGAAGATTAAATTTATCATCAATAATATGGGTATCTATAGTAGTTGTAATATATTATTTATTAGTTAGAGTTATAATTGTTAGCTACAATGAAGGAACTTTATTAAAAAATAATATTACAATTAAGGTTTGGAACTATTTAAGTGATGTAATGAATAGAGGGTCTATAATAAGAACATTCTTAATAATGACAGCTTTATATGTAGCAATGGGATTAGTATTATTTTTCTTATCAGCAATGCTTTATATATGGCCAATAGGAATAATTGCAGGAATAATATTAACTATTGTATATATTATAATATTTATTAAAGATTTAGTTTATTTAGATAAAATAATGGTTGGATCAAAGGCGGCAGCAGAAGGTAAATTAAACTATAAAATAGATGAAAAGGGAAGAGGACATCTAAGAGAATTGGCTCATGATATTAATAATATGAGAGATGGATTAAAGAAGTCTGTTGAAAATGAAATGAAAAGCGAAAACATGAAAACAGAACTTATTACCAATGTATCTCATGATTTAAAAACACCTTTAACTTCAATAATTAATTATATTGATTTATTAAAGAGAGAAAATATACAACCAGAAACTGCTATGGATTATGTAAATATATTAGATAAAAAATCTCAAAGACTTAAAGTTTTAATAGAAGATTTATTTGAAGCATCTAAGGCAGCAAGTGGAGCTATGGAACTTAATATTGCTAAAATAGATATTGGGCAATTATTAAAGCAAGCATTAGGTGAAAATGATGAAAGATTTAAAGATAGCAATTTAAATGTTAAATTAAATGTTCCAGAAGAAAAGATATTTATTAATGGAGATGGAAAGAGATTATATAGAGTGTTTGAAAATCTTATTTCTAATATAGTTAAATATTCATTAAGTAATACTAGAGTTTATATTGATATGTATAAAGAAGAAAAAGAAGTTATAATAGTGATGAGAAATATATCAGCTTATGAATTAAGCTTTGATACTAATGAAATAACAAATAGATTTAAACGTGGAGATTCATCAAGAAGCACAGAAGGGTCAGGATTAGGTCTTGCTATAGCTAAAAGTATAGTAGAGCTTCATGGTGGAAGCTTTAATATTGAAGTCGATGGAGATTTATTTAAATCTATAATAAGATTAAAGTAGTATATTTTTATATAATAGTTAATGAAAATTATATATTTAAATTAAAACTAATAAGTGACTTTCAAGTTAAGATTAACATGAATTTAATCAATAAATCTCTAGTAACTATTTAAGTGAAATTTGTGAAGAGCTGTACTAAAAGGTATAGCTCTTTATTTAATGAGAAATTTATCAATTGATAATCAATATCTATATATAAATAGATAAAGCTAGTAACAATGCTAACTGATATATATTATCAATTAGAAAATTTTTAAAAAATTTTTCAAAAAAGACTTGTAATTAATAATTATTATTATATAATAATAGATGTAAGGTGATTCGAGAGAGCACAAAAACAAAAGAGCAAGTAAATAAGAAATTAAGAAAATTAAAGATATATCGAATAGATTTTAGGAGGAATAGAATTATGAAAAAATTCGTTTGTACAGTATGTGGATATGTTCACGAAGGAGAAACTGCACCAGAAGTATGTCCAGTATGTGGAGTTGGAGCAGATAAATTCGTAGAACAAGCAGGAGAATTAGTATTTGCTGATGAGCACAGAATTGGAGTAGCTCAAGGTGTAGATGAAAGAGTAATCGAAGGATTAAGAGCTAACTTTGTTGGAGAATGTACAGAAGTAGGAATGTACTTAGCAATGTCAAGACAAGCTGATAGAGAAGGATTCCCAGAAGTTGCTGAAGCTTATAAGAGAATAGCAATTGAAGAAGCAGAACACGCTGCAAAATTCGCTGAATTATTAGGAGAAGTAGTAGTAGCTGATACAAAAGCTAACTTAGAAGCTAGAGTAGCTGCAGAGCACGGAGCAACTCAAGGAAAGAAAGATTTAGCTACATTAGCTAAACAATTAAACTTAGATGCAATCCATGACACAGTTCATGAAATGTGCAAAGATGAAGCTAGACATGGAAAAGCTTTCGAAGGTTTATTAAACAGATACTTTGCTTAAGATTTAGTAAACAAAAGATAAAAAATACTACAAAAGTATGAATTGAAAAATTGTACTTTTGTAGTATATAATAAAAATTGGTTTTAAGAAAATTAATGAAATATATGAAAATTTAGGAGGAATGGAATTATGAAAAAATTCGTTTGTACAGTATGTGGATATGTTCACGAAGGAGAAACTGCACCAGAAGTATGTCCAGTATGTGGAGTTGGAGCAGATAAATTCGTAGAACAAGCAGGAGAATTAGTATTTGCTGATGAGCACAGAATTGGAGTAGCTCAAGGTGTAGATGAAAGAGTAATCGAAGGATTAAGAGCTAACTTTGTTGGAGAATGTACAGAAGTAGGAATGTACTTAGCAATGTCAAGACAAGCTGATAGAGAAGGATTCCCAGAAGTTGCTGAAGCTTATAAGAGAATAGCAATTGAAGAAGCAGAACACGCTGCAAAATTCGCTGAATTATTAGGAGAAGTAGTAGTAGCTGATACAAAAGCTAACTTAGAAGCTAGAGTAGCTGCAGAGCACGGAGCAACTCAAGGAAAGAAAGATTTAGCTACATTAGCTAAACAATTAAACTTAGATGCAATCCATGACACAGTTCATGAAATGTGCAAAGATGAAGCTAGACACGGAAAAGCTTTCGAAGGATTATTAAACAGATACTTCGCATAAGATTAAAAATAACCATGCCAATCGGCATGGTTATTTTTAACTTCAAGTTTAGCGAGTAATAAGTAGCAAGTTTATGTGAAAGCTTCTTGGTAAGCTTCTAAAATATATTTTTAAAAGTTTTCTTAAGGAGACTTTTTTCCTAAACTTGTCACTTGAAATTTGAAATTTGTTATTGACTATCCACTAACTAAATTATTTCGCAATTTAATTAAACTGATGTATAATGGTAAGAAATAATAAAAATATAGGAAGGTTTTTTTATGGCATATATAATATTATTAATAATGTTTTTCTTACTAAATTTAATATCGGCATTATCGTTAATATTTATAGAGAGAAAAGAGCCTACAACTACATGGGCATGGTTAGTAATTTTAATTGCACTTCCAGGAGTAGGGTTAATTTTATATTTATTATTAGGTCAAAATCTAAGTAGGCAGAAAATATTTAGAGAAAAAAAACTTGCAGACAAAATAAAAAGATATAAATTAAGGGGAACTCATGAATTGTCTAACTTTAGCAGTGATAGTGAAGTAAATGAAAATTATGAAGACTTAATATTAATGAATTACAATCATTCTGGAGCAATTTATACAGTTGGTAATGAAGTAAAAACTTATATTAATGGTGAGGATAAATTTAAAGATTTATTTGAAGATATAAGAAATGCAAAGTGTTTTATACATATAGAATACTATATTTTTAGATATGATGAATTAGGTAAGGCATTAGTAAATGAATTAAGAAAAAAAGCTGAAGATGGTTTGGAGATAAGACTTCTTATAGATGGAATGGGTTCAAAAGCAATTACAAAAAATATTATTAAAGAAATTGAGTCCTATGGAATAAAGATGGCTGTATTTTTTCCGGGAATTTTACCGCATATAAATACACGTATAAACTACAGAAATCATAGAAAGATAGCTGTAATAGATGGAAAAGTAGGTTATGTAGGGGGATTTAATGTAGGAAACGAATACGTAAATAAGGGAAAACAGTTTAAGTTCTGGAGAGATACTCATATCAGAATAAGAGGTGAAGCTGTTAATGAACTTAATAAACGTTTTATTTTAGACTGGGATTATGCTGCAGATGAGAATATGGGAAATATGTTTATGTATTTTCCAACTCCAGAGAAGGTTGGAGATGTAGGTATTCAAATTGTATCATCAGGGCCCGATCATATGGAGGAGTACATTAAAAATTCTTATATGAAAATTATTAATAGTGCTAAAAATTATGTTTATATTCAAACACCATATTTAGTACCAGATAGCCCTATGCTAGAGGCATTAAAAATATCAGCATTATCAGGTGTTGATGTAAGAATAATAGTGCCAGGAGAGCCGGATCATTTCTTTATGGAGTGGATGCTTAGTGCCAATATAGGATTATTAATTGAATATGGAATAAAAATATATAGGTATGGTAATGGATTTATTCACTCTAAAACAATAGTTGCTGACGGCCAGGTATGTAGTATTGGTACAGCTAATTTAGATATAAGAAGCTTTAAATTAAATTTTGAAGTAAATGCATTTATTTATAATGAGAAAGTAGCAAAAGAGCAAGAAAAAATATTTTTAGATGATCAGGAAAAATCTAAATTAGTAATCAAAGAAGAATATGATAAAAGATCAAAAAATTTAAAAATAAAAGAATCATTAATAAGATTATTAGCACCCATTTTATAAAGCTGATAAAAAACATATTGTTAAATGTAAAAAGATTGACAAAGTGGTTAAAAATGGTTAAACTATAAAAAAGTAATTTGATTATTAAAGAATTAGAATTAAGAGGTATATATTATGAAAGGATTAGAAAAGAATTTAACTGCAAAATTTTATAGCTTTTTTTACTTTATATTCTGGGGCTTTTATTTTAGCGCTGGCTATTTCTTTTGCAAAAATATGAATAAATCTTTTCTAATGAGTATTTAGTGAAACTTTTTATATATCTTAATATTTAAAAGTGTATTTAAAGTATAGTTTATTAAGAGAACTCATTAAGAGTTCTCTTTTTTTATAACTGAAACTCCAAATTTCCAATTTGGCAAGTTGAAGTTACACATTCGACCTAAAGGGAGAAGGTGTTTCATAACTGAAACTCCAAATTTCCAATTTGGCAAGTTGAAGTTACACATTCGACCTAAAGGGAGAAGGTGTTTCATATATAAACTATTAAGTAGAATAGTATATAAGAGAGTAAAACTACTCACTTAAAACTACTAACTCATAAGTAATTTAAAGGGGGCAATTTAAATGGTAGTAATTTTAAAACCAAAAACAAGCAATGAAGCAATTAAAAAATTAACAGGAGAGTTAGAATCTTTAGGGGTTACTGTTAATCCTGTTACAGGAACGGAAATGAGTATTTTAGGGCTAGTTGGGGATACAACTAAAATAGACCCTTCATACATTGAAGCAAATCCAAATGTTGAAAGAGTAATGAAAGTCCAAGAACCTTTCAAAAAGGCAAATAGATTATTCCATCCAGAAAATACAGTAATTGATGTTAATGGACATACAATAGGTGGAAATAAAATTGCAGTTATAGCTGGACCTTGTTCTGTTGAAAGTAAGGAGCAAATTAAATTAGTAGCAGAAGAAGTTAAAAAATATGGAGCTGGTTTCTTAAGAGGTGGAGCATTTAAACCAAGAACTTCACCATATAGCTTCCAAGGATTAAAATATGAAGGATTAGATTTATTAAATGAAGCAAAGGCCAAAACTGGCTTGCCAGTTGTGACAGAGTTAATGTCACCATATGATATAGATACATTCGTTGAAAAGGCTGATATAATTCAAGTTGGTGCAAGAAATATGCAAAACTTTGATTTATTAAAGGAATTAGGTAAAATTGATAAGCCTATATTATTAAAGAGAGGTTTATCAGCAACAATAGAAGAACTTTTAATGAGTGCTGAATACATTATGGCTGGAGGTAATGAAAAAGTTATTCTTTGTGAAAGAGGAATAAGAACTTTTGAAACATATACAAGAAATACTTTGGATTTAAGTGCAGTACCAGCAATTAAAAGATTAAGCCACTTACCAGTAGTTATTGATCCGAGTCATTCTGCAGGTAAATGGTGGATGGTTGAACCACTTGCTAAAGCAGCTGTTGCAGTTGGAGCAGATGGCCTTATAATAGAAGTACACAATGATCCTCAAAAGGCATTATGCGATGGTCAGCAATCAATTAAGCCTGATGTATTTGCAAAATTGATGGAAGATTTAAAGCTAATAGCAGCTGCTGTAGGAAGAGAAATTTAAAACAGCAAGAGGAAGAAGATTTAAGAGTTAATAGTTATGAGTTAATAGTTCAAGGGAGAAATTAAGCAGAGCTGAATTTAAAAAATATATTATTAAGAAACTCCTACAGGAGTTTCATCCTTAACTATTAACTAAAAACTACTAACTCTTAACTAATGGAAGGGTGATGTAATGGAATTAGTAGTTGATTTAAAGGAAAGAAGTTATCCTATAATAATTGAAAATGGAGTTATTAATAGAGTAGCAGAAGAAGTTAGTAAGGTTTATAACGGTAGAAGAATATTTATAGTTACTGATGATAATGTAAATAAGTATTATGGTGATAAAGTTGTATCTTCATTAAAGAATAAAGATTTTGAAGTTAAGTTATTATCTTTAGGACCAGGGGAAAAGACTAAAAACTTTAATACATTACCTACTGTATATGATGCACTTTTAGATTTTAATTTAACTAGAAGCGATTTAATAATTGCATTAGGTGGAGGAGTTATTGGAGACTTAACTGGATTTGTAGCTTCTACATATTTAAGGGGAGTAGACTTTATTCAAATACCAACATCACTTTTAGCACAAGTTGATAGTAGTGTTGGAGGAAAAGTTGCTGTAGATTTAGAAAGAGGTAAAAACTTAGTAGGAAGTTTTTATCATCCTAAATGTGTCTTAATAGATCCAGAAGTATTAAATACATTAGATAATAGATTTCTTATAGATGGAATGGGTGAAGTTATTAAATATGGTTGTATTAAAGATAGTAAGTTTTTTGACTTATTAGAAAAAGTAGAAAATCATCAACATTTAATGAATTGTATGGAACAGATTATTCATGGATGTTGTGATATTAAAAGAGCAGTTGTAGAAAATGATGAAAAAGATAAAGGTGAAAGAATGCTTTTAAACTTTGGTCATACATTAGCTCATGCAATTGAGCAACACTATAATTATGAAAAATATAGTCATGGTGAAGCTGTAGCAATTGGTATGTATGAAATAACTAAGGTTAGTGAAGCAAAAGGTTTAACAAAGGAAGGAACTGCAGAGAGAATAAAAAATATTTTAGTTAAATATAATCTTCCTTATAAAATGGATGTTGATTTAAAAGAATTATTAGGGGCTATTAACTTAGATAAAAAGAAAATGGGAAATGACTTAAATCTCATAATATTAAAAGAAATAGGTAATTCAAAAATATATAAAACAACAACAAGCTTTTTTAGTTAAGGGGTTTAGATAGTTAATAGTCTTAGATAGTTAAAAATTGATAGTTAATAATTAAGAGTTAATGAATAAAGTCTGTTTGGACAGACTTTGGAAAAATATATTATTAAGAAACTCCTTAAGGAGTTTCAAACTTAAACTATTAACTATTAACTCAAAACTCTTAACTAACAGAAAGGGGAGCACATGGCAAATTTAAAGATAAATCCTTCAAGGCTTAAGGGAGAGGTTAAAATACCACCATCAAAGAGTATGGCTCATAGAGCTATTATTTGTGCAGCTTTAAGTGAAGGATTAAGCATTATAGAAAATATAGATTATTCAGATGATATTATAGCAACTATTGATGCAATGAAGTCTTTAGGAGCTACAATAGTTAGATATAAAGATCATTTAGAAGTAATTGGAGTATATGGAGTGCCTAAAAAGGCTAAAGATTTCAGAATTATAGATTGTAACGAATCAGGATCAACTTTAAGATTCTTAGTTCCTATATCATTACTATTTAGTGGAAGTAGTAAATTTATTGGTAAAGGAAACTTAGGAAAAAGACCATTAACTACTTATTATAATATATTTGATAATCAAGGAATTGAATATTCTTATGAAGAGGGAAATCTTAATTTAATTATTAATGGAAAGTTAAAACCAGGAGTATTTGAAGTTGAAGGTAATGTTAGTTCTCAATTTATTACAGGTTTATTATTTACATTACCATTATTAAATGGAGATTCTAAAATTATCATTACTACTGAAATGGAATCGAAGGGATACATTGATTTAACATTAAGAGCAATGAGTGATTTTGGAGTTGAAATAATTAATAATAATTATAGAGAATTTATTATTAAGGGAAATCAAAAATACAATGCTAGAAATTATAGAGTTGAAGGCGATTATTCCCAAGCTGCATTTTTCCTTTGTGCAGATGCGTTAGGAAATGATGTTTTATGTCAGGATTTAGATTTAAATTCCCTTCAAGGTGACAAGGAAGTAATAGATATTTTAGAAAGAATGAATGTTGTATTTAATTCAAAGGATACTGATGTTAAGGGAATTATTAATGGTGAATTAATTGCTACAATAATTGATGGAAGTCAATGTCCAGATATTATTCCAGTATTAACAGCTGTAGCAGCTTTATCAAAAGGTACAACAGAAATAATAAATGCAGGTAGATTAAGAATAAAAGAATGTGATAGACTTGCAGCAGTAACATCTGAGCTTAATAAATTAGGAGCTAAGATAATAGAAAAAGAAGATGGATTATTAGTTACAGGAGTAGAAAAATTAAAAGGTAATGTAGAAGTATGGAGCCATAAGGATCATAGAATAGCAATGACATTAGCAATTGCTTCTACAAGATGTGAAGAGCCAATAGTAATAAAAGATTATGAATGTATAGCAAAATCTTATCCACGATTCTTTGATGATTTTAGAACTTTAGGAGGAGATATTCATGAGTGGAATGTGGGGAA
Source organism: Clostridium sp. RTP31139st1_H3_RTP31139_211217 (assembly GCF_040227035.1). Classification (NCBI taxonomy): domain Bacteria; kingdom Bacillati; phylum Bacillota; class Clostridia; order Eubacteriales; family Clostridiaceae; genus Clostridium; species Clostridium sp. RTP31139st1_H3_RTP31139_211217. The sequence goes on along the minus strand of NZ_JBCOAB010000040.1, from coordinate 10,370 downwards.
ATAACATAAAAGTATCTATTTTTGGTGAATCTCATGGAAATGCAATTGGAATCAATATTGATGGATTACCTTCTGGCTTTGAAATAGATATTGATAAGATAATGGTAGAAATGGCAAGAAGAGCACCAGGTAAAAGTCCATTATCGACTCCAAGAAAAGAAGGAGATGTTCCAGAAATATTAAGTGGATATTTTGAAGGAAAAACAACAGGAACACCACTTTGTGCAATTATAAGAAATTCTAATACTAAATCTAAAGATTATTCAAAGCTTAAAGATGTGATGAGACCTGGACATGCGGATTATACTGGAGTTATAAGATATAATGGATTTAATGATTATAGAGGTGGAGGGCATTTTTCAGGAAGAATAACTGCACCGTTAGTATTTGCAGGAGCTATTTGTAAGCAAATATTAGAATCAAAAGGAATAGTAATTGCAGCACATGTTAATTCTATAGGTAACATAAAAGATAAAAGTTTTTTAGAAACTGATATAAATGATGAGTTATTAAATTCATTTAAGGGAAAGGAACTTCCATTAATAAATACTAATTTAGAAGCTTCAATGAGAGAAGAAATTATGAATGCAAGAAGTGATAAAGATTCTATAGGGGGAACTATAGAATGTGCTATCTTAGGTATAAAACCAGGAGTTGGAAATCCATTTTTTGATTCAGTAGAATCCACATTAGCACATTTAATGTTTTCAGTTCCAGCAGTTAAAGGTATTGAATTTGGAAGAGGTTTTGATATTTCTAAAATGAGAGGTTCAGAAGCAAATGATGAATACTACTTAGATGGTGAAATTATCAAGACAAGAACTAATAACAATGGTGGAATTTTAGGTGGTATTACTAATGGAATGCCAATAGTATTTAATGTTGCAATTAAACCAACAGCTTCAATATTTAAGGAACAAAAAACTGTTAATATAGAAACTATGGAAGAAACTACTTTAAATATAGAGGGAAGACATGATCCATGTATAGTACAAAGAGCACTTCCAGTTATAGAAGCAGTAGCAGCAATAGGAATGCTTGAGTTAGTTAATAATTAATAGCTAGGAGTTTAGGGATAAATTCAGTTTAAGTGAATTTAAAAAATATGTTTTAGAAATTTCCTAAGGAGTTTCTTCATTAACTCTTAACTAAAAACTCCTAACTAAACAAAGGGTGGTGATTAATGTGGATCTTTCAGAATGCAGGAAAGAAATTGACAATATAGATAAAGAATTAGTTAAATTATTTGAAAAAAGAATGAATGTAGCAATAAATGTAGCTAAATATAAGATTGAAAATAATCTTCCTATATTTAATGAAGCAAGAGAAGTGGAAGTTATAAAAAAGAATGTTGATAGATTAAATAATAAAGAGTATTCAAAGCTTACAGAAAACTTCTTTAATCATTTAATGGCATTAAGTAGAAAGCTTCAAGCAGATATTTTTGAAGAAAATAATGATGATACTATAAGTAAAATAGAAGATACTATTTCAGTTAATAAAGATAAAAGAAGTTTAAATAATATTAGAATTGGTTATCAAGGAGTAAAGGGTTCTTTTAGCGAAGAAGCAATGATTAAATACTTTGGAGAGAACCATGAAAATAATAATTATGAAGAATTTGAAGATGTATTCTCTGCATTAAAGAATGATGAAATAGATTATGGAATATTACCTATTGAAAATTCATATACAGGTGCAATAACAAGTGTTTATGATTTATTAGTTAAGTATGGACTTTATATAGTTGGTGAAGAATGTATAAAGATAGACCAAAATTTAATAGGGATAAAGGGTACTAAGATCAATGATATAAAGGAAGTGTATTCACATCCACAAGGATTTGAACAAAGTAAAGAATTTTTAAGTAATTATAGTAATTTAAAACTTATTCCCTTTCATAATACAGCAATCAGTGCCAAGTATATATCAGAGTTAAATGATAAATCAAAAGCTGCAATTGCAAGCTTAAGGGCAGCTAAGATATATGATTTAGATATAATCCAAAAAGAAATAAATGATAAAGATGATAATCATACAAAGTTTATTATAGTAGGAAGAAAACTAGAATCATCAAAAGATTGTAATAAGATTACAGTAGTATTTTCTTTAGATGATAAGTCAGGTACTTTGTATAATCTTTTAAGACACTTTGCAGAAAATAATATTAACATGATTAAAATAGAATCTAGACCAAGTAAGAATGAACCTTGGCAATATCTTTTATATGTAGATTTTGAAGGCAATATAGAAAATGAAGATGTTAAAAAGGCAATTAGGTTAATTGAAGAAAATAGTGAATATTTTAAATTACTTGGAAGCTATAAGAAGGTTAACAAGCTGTAATTTAGTTAATAGTTAACAGTTAATAATTTAGAAATATAGTTAGAAATTCTGCAAGGATTTCATCCTAAATTATTAACTAAAAACTATTAACTCTTAACTAACCCAAAGGTGGTGTTTAAATGGAGTTCTATGGATTATTAGGGGAAAAGTTGAGTCATAGCTTATCACCGAGAATCAATAAAATAATATTAGAAAAAAATAAAACTGAAGGTGCATATAAATTATTTGAAATTCCAAAAGATAGATTAAATGATTTTGTAGAAGCGGTAAAATTGCTTAAGATAAAAGGTTTTAATGTTACAATTCCATATAAGGAAAGTGTAATGAAATACTTAGATTATATTTCAGATGAAGCAGCTAGAATTGGTGCGGTAAATACAGTAATGCTTAAAGCAAATAAGCTTTATGGATATAATACTGATTATTTTGGCATTAAAGTCATGCTTAAGAGTAAGAATATAAATGTAAAAAATAAAACTGCAGTTATCTTAGGATCTGGTGGTGCCTGTAAGGCTGTTATTACTTATTTATTGGATAATGAAGTAGAAAAGATATATATAGTAAGTAGAACACCGGAAAGTGTTAATTTAAATAAAATAGATAAGAAAATAAGTATTATTAATTATAATGAATTAAATAGTATAAAAGGATATTTAATTATTAATACAACTCCTGTTGGAATGTTTCCAAATGTTGATAATTCTGCAGTTAGTAAAGAGGTAATTAAAAATTTTGATGTAGCTGTAGATTTAGTATATAATCCTACACAAACTAAATTTCTTCAATTTGCAACAGAAGAAGGAAAAGTTGCTATAGGTGGATTACATATGCTAGTGGGGCAAGCAGTCAAAAGTCAAGCTATATTTAATGATAGGGAAATAAGTGAAGAGTTGATAAATTATATATACGATGATTTATCTAAAGATTTTAAGTAGTAGGAGTGTAGGTATGAAGGAGATGGAGAAAAGTATTACATTGATAGGGTTACCAGGATGTGGAAAGACTACGGTAGGAAATTTACTTTCAGATAAATTGAATTATGAATTTATAGATATGGATTTTTATATTGAAGATAATCAAGGAAAGACTATTATAGAGTTATTTAAAAATGGTGAAGATTATTTTAGAAATATAGAAACCGAAACTTGCAAAGAGCTTGGAGAGAGAAGTAAAACTATCATTTCTTCAGGTGGAGGAGTTGTAAAGAAGCGTATAAATATAGAATATTTAAAGAAAAATTCTATAGTTGTTTTTATTGATAGACCAGTAGAAAATATATTAGGAGATATAGAAGTTGAAAAGAGACCTTTACTAGCAAATGGTAAAGAAGTATTATATAAATTATATGATGAAAGATATGACTTATATAAAGAATACTGTGATTATAGAGTTGAAAATACAGGAAGCCTAGAAGAGGTCGTTAATAAAATAGCAAAAGTTGTAAATAGGTAATGGTTAAAAGTTAAGGAATAAATTCTGCTTGAGCAGGCTTTAGAAAAATATATTATTAAGAAATTAACTATTAACTCAAAACTATTAACTAAATGAAGTATGGAGGTATGGTAGAAATGATTATTGTAATGAATCCTAAATGCAGCGAAAGAGAAGTAAAGGCTGTAGAAAATGAATTAACTAAACAGGGGTTAGGTGTTAACCTTTCTCAAGGATCAACTTTTTGTATTATAGGTGTAGTTGGTGAAACTAGAATTATAGATCCAGATAAAATACTATCTTTTGATGGTGTAGATAAAATATTGAAAGTAGAAGAGCCATTTAAAAAAGCAAATAGATTATTTAAACCAGAGGATACAATTGTCAACGTAGATGGAACTTTAGTTGGTGGAAACCATCTTGGAATTATGGCAGGTCCATGTTCTGTTGAAAGTGAAGAGCAAATAATTGAAATAGCTAAGTCTATAAAAGAATCAGGAGCAAATTTCTTAAGAGGAGGAGCCTTCAAGCCAAGAACTTCACCTTATAGCTTCCAAGGCTTAGAGCTAGAAGGATTAAAATTATTAAAAGTTGCAAAAAAAGAAACTGCTTTACCGATAGTTACAGAAATAATGTCTACTAAATATATAGATGAATTTGTAAATAATGTTGATGTAATTCAAGTTGGTGCTAGAAATATGCAAAACTTTGATTTATTAAAGGAATTGGGAAAGACTAATAAACCAATATTACTTAAGAGAGGTTTATCTGCTACTATTGAAGAATGGCTTATGAGTGCTGAATATATAATGGCTGGTGGAAATGAAAATATTATTCTTTGTGAAAGAGGAATAAGAACATATGAAACTTACACTAGAAATACTTTAGATTTAAGCGCTATACCAGTAATTAAAAAGCTATCACATTTACCAGTAATAGTAGATCCAAGTCATGCAGCAGGATATTGGTACTTAGTTGAGCCACTTGCAAAAGCAGCAATAGCAGCAGGAGCAGATGGACTTATGATAGAAGTTCATAATAATCCTCAATGTGCATTAAGTGATGGACAACAATCACTTAAACCAGCTTTATTTGATAAGGTGATGAAGAAAGTAAAAGTTTTAGCTGAAATAGAAGGAAAAACATTATAGTTAAGAGTTAATAGTTATAAATTGGTAGTTAAGGATGAAACTTTTTTAGGAGTTTCTTAAATATCTTTAACTACTAATTTTTAACTCAAAACTATTAACTAATTAAAATGGGGGGCATTATGAGAATAGTTATTGTAGGTCTTGGTGTTATTGGTGGTGGATATGCAATGGCACTTAAGGAAGCAGGATATAGTGAAGTCTACGGTGTAGATAAAAATATAGAAACATTAAAAAAGGCAAAGGCTTTAGGAATTATTAAAGAAGGTTATGAAGATGGGAAGGATATAATTCAAAGCGCTGATTTAATTGTCTTAGCTATTTATCCTAATCTAGTAAAAGATTTTATTATAAAAAATAAAGAGTATTTTAAAGATGGGACAATAATAACAGATGTAACTGGAATTAAACAGTTATTTATAAATGAAATAATTGAGATATTACCAGATAAAATTGATTTTGTTTTTGCACATCCTATGGCGGGTAGAGAGAAAAAAGGCATAGACTATGCAACTAATCAGGTTTTTAAAGGGGCGAATTTCTTAATTACAGTTATTGATAGAAATAAGGATAAAAATATAAATTTAATTGAAGATTTAGCATACAAGATGGGGTTTAAACATGTTAAAAGAATATGTCCAAAGTATCATGATGAAATGATTGCATTTACTAGTCAGTTGCCTCATGCTTTAGCAGTAGCTCTTATAAATAGTGATATTGAAGGAAGAAATACAGGAGAGTTTATAGGGGATAGTTATAGGGATCTAACTAGAATTGCAAATATTAATGAATCTTTATGGAGTCAATTGTTTTTAGGAAATAAAGAAAATTTACTTAAAACTATTTATAATTTTGAAGCTGAATTGGATAAAATTAAGGCTTGTTTAGAGAAAGATGATAAAGAAGGACTTCAAGAGTTATTTATAAAGTCTTCAAAAAGAAGAGAAAAATTATAGATTAATGTATTTAAATTTAAGATAGGTTAAAAGATGGTATCTATATTTTAGAGGCCATCTTTTTTAGCTATGTATAAAATTTAAAATAGTGGAGAAAAGTATAAACGTAAGGATGGTAATATTTTTATATAATATAATAATTTGCTTGAAACCGTTTATTAAATATAGAAAAGGATAAATTTAAAGGGAATTTGCTAAATATCAAAATTGATATAGGTTACAAATTAGAGTAGTATTGCCTCTTGTATATCTAATTGGAAAGGGAGAGATTATTTTGGCAGAACCAAAAAAAATAACAAAACAATTTATTATATCACAAACTGTTTTATATGTTTTTATAATGGCATTTGTAATAATGTTTAAAACTATTTTTGGAGATAAAAACACATTGGTGGGAGTAATGGGAATAACAGCAATTTTAATGTTGACACAAGTTAATCTTACTATTTCTCCAGTAAAAAACTTATTTAAATTAATTGTAATAAATATAGGAATTGGAGTATTTACATATTTAGCAAATCTTAATGTATGGGGGGCTATACCTCTAAATTTTATAGCTATATTTATAATAATTTATACATTTTATTATAATTTAAAGTCACCAGTTTATTTACCATTTTCATTACAATATTTATTTCTATTAGCTACTCCAATTACTGCAAAGGAATTACCAATGAGATTACTTTCACTTTTAGTAGCTCCAATTGGAATTATGTTAATACAATTTATTGTTAACAAAAATAAAACTACTAAGGTTGGAAATAAATTAATAGGTAGTATTTGTGATGATCTTATAAAAAAAATAAATGATAAAAGTTTAAATAAACAAGAAATTAATAAATCAATTAAAATTAATTCTACTGAATTTAGAAAAATTATTTATGATAATAGAAAAGATGAATTTTATGTAACGGAAGAAGGTAGGATAAAATTAAATATTGTTGTGGTCTTAGAAAAGCTATCAAATTTATTAGATAAAGATATTGATAATAAATATGTATTAGAGGATTTATCAATTTGTTTACAAGAAGTAAAGCGTAGTTTAGGAAAAGAAGATAATTTGAATAATGTTAATGATATTATAACTAATATATTAAATAAATATAAGGATGATAATATACATGGCTTAGATACTTTAAGAATATTAAATACTATTAATATGTTGAAGATATCATTAGAAGAATTAAAATTATTAGGTAAAGAAAATTATAATAAGATAGAAGCTAATGGTGATATACCGGAAGACTATAAAATGGTTAATGTTCATAAGAAAGAATTTTATAAAAAGTCAGTAAAATTTTCTTATGCTGTTAGGGTATCATTAGGTGTGGCTATCTCAGCTTTTATTGCAGATTATTTTAAATTTTCAGAAGGAAAATGGATTTACTTCACAGCGATGGCTATAATAATTCCTATATATGAATTATCTAAGAAAAAGATTAAAGACAGGATGTTTGCAACACTTGTTGGGGGAGTCATTGTAGTTTTATTATTCACTATATTTACAAATACATTAGTCAGAGTGTTAATAATAATGGCAGCAGGTTATTTAAGATCATATGCATTTACATATAGGTATGGAACTATTTATACTACAATATGTGCAATTGGGTCTGTTGCCATGTCTGGTGGAGCAGTAGTATTAACTATTAATAGAATAGTATTTGTTATATTAGGAACAATAATTGGGATTATAATTAATAGATTTGTACTACCGGTAAAAATGAAAGATGCTAATAATGAACTATCAGAAATGTATACAGATGTAATTGATGGGATGCTAAAAGAAGTATATGAAAAAGCAAAGAATGAAAATGATAATAGGAATGAAATGGATACGTTATTACTAGTAAGCACTATGATAGAAGAGAAAATATCAGCTAATAATGCTGATTATATTACTGAAGAAATTGATAATTATTTTGATAAAATAAGAATTTTAATTGTTGATATTTATCAGTTATATACATTAGTAAGAAGAAGTGAAATTAATCTTAACAATGTTGAATATATGCTTGATGATTTAAAGATGTTATCTAATCCAATAAATGGAGATATAGATATGACAATAAAAAGAGTAGAAGAACATATCAAATCAACTAAAGGGATTGAGAATAAGATAATCTTTGCAAGCATAAGAGGTGTTTTAGCTGAAATAAAAGAAGTAAAAGAAATGAAAGAAATATTGGCTAAAGAAAATGAAGAATAAAAAGTGAATAAATTAATATAAAATACATCAAAAAACCTAGGTAAAAATATTCTAGGTTTTTTGTTATTATGGTAATAAAATAAACTGAATTATTAGGTTTAGGTGAACTACTATAGTTAGTAACTATGATATATATTGAAGTACTCTATAAGAGCTAAGATAAATATGTAAAAATATATGGATAATTTTTTTGATAATGCTGTATAATATTTACATACTTATTTAAGGGGGAAGCAATATGTATTGTAAAAATTGTGGAGAGAAACTAAATGAAGGTGTTAACTTTTGTTTTAAATGTGGATTTAAAGCTGGAGATGGAAATGTATATTGTGATAAATGTGGTGTTAAAGTAAATGGCACTACTTGCTATAATTGTGGAAACAATTTTGAAGATTATACTGATGATATAAATCAAAATGAGGATAATGGATTTAATAGCAATCAAAATTATTCTAATAATTATAATAATCAAGGCAATTACAATACTAACAATAATAATCAAGGATATAATAACCACAATTATAATAATAACCCTAATTATAATCAAAATTATAATAATGTTGTTAGAAGACCAAAATCACGAATTGCAGCAGGAATATTAGGAATATTAGTGGGTGGACTTGGAATACACAGATTTTATTTAGGGTATATAGGAATTGGTATTATACAAATTGTAGTAACAATTTTAACTTGTGGTGCAGGAAGTCTTTGGGGATTCATTGAGGGAATACTTATTTTATGTGGAACTACAATAACAACTGATGCTGATGGAATACCTTTATCTGATAACTAATAAAACAGTTTAAGACTAAAAAGTAATATGCATTAAAATAAGGGTGATTAGGAATGAATGAGAGAATTGAAAAAATAGTAAATGACGAATTAAAATCTGGAAATCTAGCAGGGGTAAGTATTTGCGCCATTAAGAATGGAAAAGAAATTTATAATAAACAATTTGGGTATTCTAATTTAGAGGAAAGAACAAAAGTAAAAAGGGATACTATTTATAACATATATTCAATGTCTAAGCCTGTTACAGCGGCAGCGACAATGCTATTAATAGAAAGAGGAAAATTAACATTAGATACGCCAGTATGTAGTATTTTAGATGGTTTCAAAAATCAACAGGTTTTAGTAAATGGGATTTTAGAACCTGTTAAAAGAGATGTTGTAATAAAAGATCTTTTAACTATGACTTCTGGTGTGGCATATCCAAGTGATAGCGAAGTCGGACAAATTACTAATAAAGTAGTTGATGAAGCAATTGAAAAAGAATTAATGAGGAAGCCGTTAACTACAGTAGAATTTGCTAATAAATTAGGACAAGTTCCTTTAGAATTCCAACCAGGAGAAAAATGGGCTTATGGTTTTTCGGCAGATATTCTTGGAGCTGTAATTGAAGTTATTTCAGGAAAAGAATATAGAGAGTTTTTAAAAGAGGAATTTTTTATACCATTAGAAATGATAGATACAGATTTTTATGTTCCGGAAGAAAAGTGGGAAAGATTTGCAAAGGTATATGAATATTTTGAAGAAGAGCCTAAACTAAGGCCATATCAGGGATATAACTTAGCTATAATGAGGCAAAATAGATTGCCAGGTTTTCAATCAGGTGGAGCAGGATTAGTTTCAACACTTGATGATTATTTACATTTTGATACAATGATACTGAACAATGGAGTTTACAAAGGTAATAGAATATTAAGCAAAGAGTCAATAGACTTTATGAGAACTAATCATTTGAACGAAGAACAATTAAAAAGTTATGATTGGGAAGATTTAAAAGGATATGGGTATGGTACTTTTGTAAGAGTACTAAAGGATAAAGAATTAGCAAATACACCAGGCAGGATAGGCGAGTTTGGTTGGGGAGGATGGGCTGGAACAGAGTCTATCATTGATCCGGAAAGTAATATGATAGTTTTATACTTTATTCAAAGAATTAACAAATGTGATAATGTTGAAAAGGAAATAAGAAAATATCTTTATGAAATTGTATAATAAAATAAGTTTAAAAGTTAAAATTATAGATAAAAGTTAAATGCGTTCTGAGTTGCTGTATAAATTAGTGAAAACATATATGAAATGACACTATTAATTGTAAATATAAGAATAATAAAAAGTATGTAAAAATGGAGTAAGAATTATTTCTTACTCCATTTAAATTTGTAAAACAATATGTTAAAAATTTTTGTTATTTATTTTTATGACGAATTGTCAAGCTAAGTGCAACACTTAGCTTGTTCTTCGTTAAATGCTTCTAACGGTGTCTTGTATCCA
>NZ_JBCOAB010000039.1:0-31328 GCF_040227035.1 Clostridium sp. RTP31139st1_H3_RTP31139_211217 | reverse complement strand
GTCTTGGATACAAGACACCGTTAGAAGCATTTAACGAAGAACAAGCTAAGTGTTGCACTTAGCTTGACAATTCGTCAAATAAAAAAAGCTATAAAATCAAACCTGTTTATTGATTTTATAACCTCCATACTATTATATTAATTTATTCACTAAAATACTGAAAAATCAAATTTTCAGCTTTCTTAAACTTAACAGTATAATCTTTTTCATATTTATCCTTTGCATTTTGAGGTGACTTAATTGGCCAATCCCACAAACAAAAGCCTTTGATAAATCCTCGTTTAGAACTTTCTTCAAAAAGTTCTTTAAAATAATTATATTGATTTTCTTCACAAACTTCTCCTGTTTCAATCAAAAACCAATCATTAGGCATCTTCGAAGCACCTTTAACTGATGGACATCCTGCCTCTGTAAATATAAAAGGTAAGTTAAATTTTTTACATACTTCTTCAATTCTATCTAATTCCTTAGAAATTGTACCTACTGGATAATATCCCGATGATGAAATATAATCTAATGCATCCCACCATTTAACATTATGCTCCTGATATTTATCACAATTATATGTTAATGCTCCATTATATATTCTCCTTATATTTTTCACTAAGGATTTCCATTCATCACACCTATGATCAGTTCCTACTAACTCACAACCTATTATTAGAATATCAACATTATTCTTTTGACAAAATTGAGCATAATGAATTATATACTCACCATAACTTTTAAACCACTCTTCCCATTTTGGTTCACATGGAACATCCTCATCAAAAAATCTAATATATGCTCTCCAATATCCATCAGAAACATTTAACATTGGCTTAACTAATGTCTTTAATCCCTTATCTTTAGAGTATTTAATTAGATCTTCTAACTGATTATCATTAGGCATATGACTGCCTGTCCAATCTATTGTTGTTGAATAACAATGATCTTGCTGTGCTGCAAAAGCAAAAGTTACTGCATTTATATTACAATTTAAAATTTGATAATCTATTTCTCTCTTTGCATCTTCTAAATTAAAATCATTCTTCCAATGCCATGTTATAAAGTTAAAACTTTTTATGTCAAATTCTAAGTTCATAAAAATCTCCTTAATTTATCTATTTATCTTTACTGCATCTATAGTACTTCTATTTATTTTTACAAACATAGCTGAAATAATAGCAATAGCTAAAATAACTAAAAATTCTTTTCTAAATATTCCTACTGCCATAAATAAAGCAAATAAAACTGTTGTTGTAAATAATTTTTTAGGTTCCATAAACATTATTGCTAATGCATCAATATATTTAATAGGTCTTTCTTTCGCAATTACATATAAAGAATAATATCCCCAGTACATCGCTATAACTATATATAAGTATACAAAGAAATAATTTAATGTACTTGCAATCGGTGAATCTATTCTTCTTAACATAAATATTGCAATTACTAAACTCAATGTGTATAAACCTGTTATTATTGCAGGTTTTTTATTCTCTTTAAAATATTTTTTCATTCCTGTGTTAAATATTTTTAAAACACCTGAATATCCATCAATTTCATCATTGAATAACATTATTGAAATTTCTATGTTAGTAAAAACTACTGGAACTATTGTTAATGCAAATAAACCTATTGCAAGATAGCATATAGATATTATATTGGTTATTAGTAAAACATATAAAATATGAACGAATCTAAATGTCTTTTCCTTCACTGTTATCACCTCTAAAAATTAGTTTAGAGTTAGTAGTTTTTAGTTAATAGTTAAGGATGAAACTACTAACGCAGTTTCTAAAAATATATTTTTTCTAAATTCAGCTAAAGCTAAATTTACCCCTTAACTACTAACTCCTAACTATCAAAGCTATTTTACCGCTCCTGCTGTAAATCCGTTATAGATATATTTTTGTAATGATAAGAATACTATCAATGTTGGAATCATAATTAAGATAACTCCTGCACAAATAACATTCCATTGTCCACCATATGGTCCCATGAACTTATAAAGTGAAGTTGCAAGTGTTCCCATATTATCACCTGGCGCATATAAGAAAGGTGTATAGAAGTCATTATAAATACCAACTCCACGAATTATTATAATTGTAGCTATAGCTGGCTTTAATAGTGGAACTATTAACTTTCTAAATATATAGAAGTATGATGCACCTTCAAGCATTGCTGCTTCATCATTTGAATATGGAATAGAATCCATAAACTGCATCATTATGAAAATACTCATAACATCTGCTCCTAAATATAATACTATTGGAGCCCAAAGACTATTATATAATCCAAGTTTACTCATTATTTGGAATGTAGCAACTTGAGTAGTTACCATTGGTAAAAACATTGGTACCATGTAAACAAGTAATATTGCTTTCTTTAACTTAAAATCAAATCTATGCAATACATATGCAACCATTGCTCCAAGTAAAATTGTACCTGTTAATGAAATTACCATTATGAATGCTGTATTAAAGAAACCTCTCATCATTCCACCTTGTATGAATGCAGTTTTGAAGTTATCTAAATTTAAAAAACTTTGTGGTAATGCTAACTTGTTTGAAGAGTAAAATTCATTATATTCCTTAAATGATGCTAAAAATATAGTTACTATTGGAAGAAGAAATACAATTGATGCTACTATTAATGATAAATATTTTAATGTTTTAAAAAATATACTTTTTGCTCTTAAAGCAAGTACTTCTTTATCCATCCTTGCTTTTGTTGCATTTATTTGAGTGCTACTTTGCATACTCTTTTTCCTCCTTAAAGAATATATTTTGAATTAATGCTACTGCTGCAACTATAAGCATTACTATAACAGCCATTGCTGATGCTTTACCTACTTTATTATAAGTAAACGCTGTCTTAATTGTTTCAATAACAAATGTTGAACTTCCATTTGATCCGCCAGTCATAATATATGGTATTTCAAATACTGAAATTGCTCCTGAAATATTTAATATTAAGTTTAATTGAATAATTCTCTTAACTGAAGGTATATAAATATATCTTATTTTTTGCCAATCTCCTGCACCATCTAGGTCTGCTGCTTCTAAAACTTCATCTGAGATTGATTGTAAAGCCCCTAAGAATATAATAAAGTTATACCCAAAAAATCTCCAAATTGATGTAAATGCTAAAGAGAAATTAACATAATGAGCATCACCAAGCCATTGTCTAATTATACTATCTAATCCTAACATGCTAAGTACAGTATCTAATGTTCCATTCGGTTGGAAGAAGAATAAAAACATTAATGATATTGCAACACCATTGATTAAATAAGGAAAAAAGAACAATGATTTAAAGAAACTTTTACCTTTAATTTTAGAATTAATTATTACTGCAAAAACGAATGCTAAAGCTAACTGTATTAAACCACCAACAAAATAATATAAACTATTTTTTAATACTGAAAAAACTTCTGGATCACTAAATATATTTATATAATTTTCTAGTCCAATAAACGTCTTAGCTCCATAACCCTTCCAATTAGTAAAACTGTAAGATATCATATTTATTGCTGGTAAATATGTAAATACAAACAGTAATGTAAGTGGAATTAGTAAGAATAGTGCTATTATAAATTTCCTTTGTGTTTTGTAACTTACATTTTTAAACACAGTTTCTCCCCCTTTACGACTTCTTTCCTTTAATATTGCTACTCTCTATTTACATTAATTTAGAGACTTTAATATATAAACAATTTAATAATTAGAGGGGAAATCCCCCCTAAATTATTTATATAAATTATTATTTAGATAATTTTTCTTTGTTAGTATTCCATTTATTGTTATAATCTTCAATAACTTTATCGAAATCTGCTCTGCTCTTCTTAGCAGCTATTACAGCATTTTGAATATATTCACCAACCCAGAATTTAGTTCCTGATTCATTAGCTATTTCAGTAGTTAAATCGCTTGCTGCTTGATCTGCTTCTGCTGGATCTGCAAACATTAATTCAACACCAGATTCTTGATACTCTTTAACAACTGGATTTCCAGAAGTAAGATTTTGGTTAGCAGGAATAAATCCACAGCTATCTAAGTAATCTAAAGAGTTAGCAAAGAATATAGCAAAATCTTTAGCTTCTTCTTTATGTTTAGAATATTTGCTTACACCTAAATAGTTATCTGGACCCGCACCAGCTTTTAATTCTCCTGAGTTAGTTGCTGGGAATGGAGCAATTCCAATATCATCAGCATTTGCTTCATTTGCTTCTTGAATTTGTGATACTGCCCACATACCTAAAGTCATCATACCTATTTTACCGTTAGCCATATCAACTTTTGATTGTTCCCAGTTAGTTGTAGCTAAATCTTCTTCAACCCAACCTTCACTAACAAACTTATAAAGGATTTCTAACATATCCCCTGTTGGCTTTCCAGCTGAGAATGGACTTTCCATTTTTCCCATATCTCTATAGTAATATGGATTTCCGTAAATTACTGAAGAAACAGCATCATATTGGCTTAATGGCCACATATCAGCTGAGTTAATAGCTACTGGAACTACACCTTCTTGTTCATTAATTTTTGCTAATGCTTCATATAATTCATCTAAAGTTTTTGGGAATTCATCATATCCAGCTTCAGCAAATACTTTTTTGTTATAAACTACACCATCTGCTCCTAATCCATTTGGAATACCGTAAACTGTATCAGTATTTAAATCAGCTCTTTCACTTACTCCAACATAATCACTATAATCCTCTAATGATCCTAATGGTTCGAAGAATTCTCCTAATTCTTCAGCTTTGAAAGCTGGTAATATATTTAATACATCTCCGTAGTCTTGAGTATTCATTCTTGTTTGAACTATACTTTCATAATCAGTGATTGCTTCCCACTCTATTTTTACACCTTTTTCTTCATAGTACTTATCTGCAACTGTTTTTAACACAGTATCTTTTATATCTGTTCTATGTGTTAAAACCTTTAAAGTAACTTCACCTTTTCCATCTCCACCATCAGAAGCTGTTGATGAACAACCTGCAAAAAGTGATGTGGCTACTACACTTGCACAAATAACACTTAATAATCTTTTTTTCATTGTAATTCTCCCCCTCGAAAATTTATCTTTTCTTATCATTTAGCAAACGTTTTCCTGTTTACATTCTTTATTTTACAAACTTTTAATTCACTATTCTATGTTTTTGCCATTACATCATAATTTTGATTTATAAATCGTATAATTTATTTATAATTAAATATTTATCTATTAATTTTTGTTAGTTTTTCTAATAATTCTATTTTTATATGTTTTCAAATCACTTTTAAGTATAAAAAAATAGGTAGAACTTATAATTCTACCTATTTTTATAACAACTCGACTCGTTTTAGTCGCTGAGTACACTAAAGTGTACCTTCAACTAACTAAATCTAAGATTTAAAGTTTCAGGCAAGTTCGATTAACTAAATCAAGATTTAGAATCTATTTTAAGGAAACTCGACTCCTTTCAGTCGCTGAGTAAGTTCGATTAACTAAATCAAGATTTAGAATCTCACTTATATGACTGTTATAGTTTTAAATTCGTATTTATCATATCTATGTCTTGCAAAAGAATATTCAAAAGCCTTTCCATTTTCTAAATAAGCAACTCTTTCAACCTCTATAACTGGTTCATCACTTTTTAGCCTCAAATAATTTCTATCATTTTCATTACTTTTATCTTCCCTAATAGTTGAATGTGCACTTTGTATTTTTAATCCTAGCTTATTTTTAATATATGAATATATTGATCCTTCAACATCATCAATTTTTATACCTGGAATTATATTTATTGGCATATATGGTTTTTCAATAACTATTGGTTCGTCATCAACATACCTAACCCTATTTATTAGATATACAAAACTGTTCTTTTCAATCTTCAACATATTAGCAATCTTATTATCAGCATTAATTACTGTGAATTTTAATACCTTACTTGTAACCTTATGTCCTATATTATTATATGTTAATCCTGAAAATTGCTTTTTATCTATTATTCTATTTATCTCTTTTTCAGTAATATCCTTAATAAAGGTACCAGATCCTCGCCTTTTAACAATTAACCCTTCAGAAACTAATAGATCCAAAGCCTTTTTTACAGTCATTTTACTTACATTATATTTTTCACATATACCTTTTTCAAATGGTAATCTTTTATTAGGTTTATATACACCTTTAAGCATATCTTCCTTAATATCAATTGCTATGATTTCATATTTATTCATTTAGCACTTCCCTTGTAATTATTATTTAAAATAATACCTTATTTAATTTCAATAGGTAGTTCCTGCTTTTGAAGAAAGTTATATAAAGCCCCTAACTTGTTAGCATCATTTCCATAGATACATTTTCTTATTACTGGTATAACAGTTGCATATTCATTAGTATCTAATATCTCTTTAACCTTATTTGTAATATCATCAATTATACCTTCTCTTTCAGAAACTGCTCCACCTAAAATTACAGTTTCTGGATCATATGTGTATTGTATATTAATTATCCCTATAGCCATATAAGTAAAAAATTTATTAACTTCTTCAATGGCAATTTCATCTCCTGAATCATATAATTCAAATGCTTTTCTACCATCAAAGTTATTAATATCTAACCCTTTTCTTTTTGCTATTGCCTTAGCTAGTGCAAAAGTTGATCCAACATCGCTCCATACTAAAAGCTTATTTTTATCTACGTCACAATCAACTATACAATATCCAAATTCACCACCGTGCATATGTGCACCTGTATGTATTCTTTTATTTTTTACAATAGCACCACCAATTCCAGTTCCACAAACAATAAATGCAGAATCATCATTATCTTTAGCTGCACCTAACCAACATTCACCTAAAGCTGCACAATTTGCATCATTTTCTATTTCAACTTTTAGCCCTGTTTTTTCTTGTAATACTTCTTTAAAGTTAATTCCATAAATATATGGTATAGCACTTTTACTCTTTATGCTTCCTTCTACTGAATCAACAGCACCTGGTGCACTTATTGCTATACCTTCTAATAAAAATTGTTCTTTATAAGTTTCAACTAAGGACGCTAATTCTTCAAAAAACTCCTCTAGAGTTTTAGAAATTCCAATTTTACTACTAATCAATATTTGTCCTAAATCTGTTATTACTGACCATTTAACAGCTGATCCACCAATATCATATACCATATAATTTGCCATTTTTATCCCTCCATAAGTAAACGAAATCATCAATACCCTTTAATAAGTATATACTTTATTTTTATCGTTGTCTATACTTTTGTTTATTTGTTTATTTGTTCATTCCATTTCAGATTAATTTCATTTATCAATCTATCTATATCGTCTTCAATTATAAATTTCTGAACAAATGCAGCATCTATTCCACATTCTTTTTTTATTTGTAAAAACTCATCTTCTAATCTAGCTACCTCCATTGATTGCTTACTGATATAATCTGAATAAGTTATTATTGGAATATTTAATTCACCTAGTTTCTCTAATACTTCTTTTGTCTCCTTATCTTCTTTCAAAGGAGACATTATGTTAACTGCATTTGCATATCTATTGTTTTCAAATATAAATTTTAAAAATGCCTTTGCTGTATCTGGATTATCAGTCGTATTAGAAACAGCATACATATAATCGCCATAAATTTTTATAGTGTTAGTTTCTGGTATAGGAAACATCCCTAATGAATCTATATTCATACCCATATCTTCTAACTGATATATAAAATCTGAATTCCAAATTGCCATTGCAATTTTTCCTTCACTCATATCATTTTTAAATTGTTGCCAATCATAATTAAATAGATCTTCTTCGGCATACCCTCTATTAACAATTTCACGTACTAAACTTAAAGACTTGTACAATCCGCCATTGCTATCCATTATCTGCCTATTTTCATTCATAACATCATTTGATAAATTATTATCAAACAAATGTGGTATAATATCTGTCCATAAATCCATAGTCCACGACTGTCTGTAATTAATAGCAATAGGAGTTATGCCCAACGCCTCTATCTTGTTACATGCTTGAAACAATTCATCTATTGTAGTTGGTAATCTATCTATATTTGCCTGTTTAAAGATATCCTTATTGTAAATTATCCCTTGCCATGTTATAGATGTGTTTAAGCAATACAAACTATAATCATTACCAGTTCCCATAAAATAATTATAAATATTAGAATCATTAAATCCTAAATCATCTAATGCTAAAAAATAATTTCTATATTCATTTTTTGAAATTGTTGATGGAACTAATGTTACATCTGGTAACTCACCAACCGATGCTTTTCTTTGTAATATAGATTGTGCATCACCAATTAGCTCTAGAGTTACATTAACCTTTGGGTTAATTTCCTCAAATTCTTTCATTAATGCTTCAATTTCTACACTCTTATCAGTTCTATTGCTTACAAAGGTAATATTCCCTTCTAAATTATCACTTACTTTAATTTCAGTGTTAAAATTCATTCCTATAAACAAAACACCCATTCCTATTATTGGAATCACCAAAGCAATTAATATTAAAATGATCATTTTTTTATTATTGCCCATATTAATCATATCTCTACCCTACCTTGCTATACTCTTCTCTCTAGCCTTGTTATTTCTGAAGTTATTTGGTGTTGTTCCTGTAATTTTCTTAAAAGCTCTTCCAAATGTAATAGAATCATTATATCCAACGCTTTCAGCTACTTCATATATCTTTAAATTTGTTGTAACTAATAATTCCTTTGCTCTTTTAACTCTATAGTTTGATAAGAATTCATAAAAACCTTCTCCAGTTTCTTTTTTAAATAGTTCTGATAAGTAATTTTGACTTAAAAATACTTCATCAGCTACATCCTTTAAGGTTATATTATTATTGAAGTTCTTTGTTATAAATTGAATTGCTAATTTAATTGATGTTGCACTGTATAAATTTTTATCATCTTCTAATATATCTGATAATTCATTTAAATCATCAACATAGTACTTTTTTGAATTTTTATTGTATAACATTTTCTCCTTAACTTTTCTAACTAATTTAGAATGCTCTCTTACTTCCCAAATTTTATTAGTACATTCTAATATAAATACGCTTATTCCATTTTCTATAAATACATTAGATTTCTCATCAATTAGATTTGTTACATCGCTAATATTACTTATTTCATTTCCATTAAAATAGAAAACTATATAAACGTTATCACTATAAAGAAAATATATATATTCAATTTTATTATTATTAGAAACTTCTTTAAAATAACTATTTAATAATTTATTATTAAACTCTTTTTCTTCTTTATTTATCGGAAGTACGACCATTTGATAGTAATAACCTTCATCTAATTGAATATTTTCTAATAAACTTTTATCTGTTCTTATATTAATATCTGAGTTTGAAAATAATAAATGTTTAAAAAAATCCTTCTTTATGACTTCAATAGATTTAGTCATAATTTTATCTTTTTTCTTTAATTCTTCAATTTTTATTTCAACTTCTTCTACAACCTTTTTTAATTCATCCTTTTTGATTGGTTTTAATAAATAATTAAATGCTCCATATTTCATAGTATCTCTAACATATGTAAATTCATCATATCCACTTAACACTAGAAATATTGGTGGATGCTTTAATTCTTTATTAGCTTTTTCTACGAATTGTATTCCGGTCATAATTGGCATTTTAATATCAGTTATTACTAAATCAACTTGTCCATCATTTTCCTTTAAATATTCAAATGCTAACAATCCATTCTGAAAATCTCCAACTATTTCATGATTTTCAAATAATTTATTCAATATTTTTATTAAACCCATTCTAATAATTTTATCATCATCTACAACAATTATTCTCATAAACCCTCCTAATATTGAATATTTTTGAAATTTCCTATATATTTAAATTAACACAAAATTTATGATATGAAAATATTTTTTTTAATAATAGGGGATTTTATGATTTTAGATAAAAATTTATCAATAAAAAAACTTACAATTTTAACATTTATTATTATGTATTCTTTATTTTTTATAATGACTATAATTAATCTCTATTCATATTCACGCTATGAGTTTAGTAAAAATGATAAGCTTATTAAAAATTTTAATACAACTCTTAGTCAACAGCTTTACGAAAAGTTTAATAATCTTTCTGAAGTATCAAAATACCCTTTAATAATACCAGAAATAGATAAGTTACATTCTACTTTAACTTCAGATGAAAAATATGATATAGCTGATTATAATTATTTAAATTATCTTTGTGAAATGATGCTTATTCAAAGCAAATCAATAAATGGTGCTTTTATTTATAATTTATCTGGTGAAGGTGTTTTTTCATCTAGAAATACAACTAATTCTATAATAAAAAATGCCTCTTCAGAAGAATGGTTTTCTAATGCTTTAAATGATTCTAATGCAATTACATTTTTACCAAATATGAAATCAGAAGATATTTTTCAATATACTTCATCTAATAATAATTCATTAATTGGTGTAGCTCGTCAAATAATTAATTTAAAAACTCAAGAAATTACAGGTATCTTATTATTAACGCTTCCTATAGATGAGCTATTGGATATATTAACTAAAGATTTACCTTATGATAATCAAATTCTTTCTTTATATACTCCTAATGGTGATTTAATAATATCAAATAATTATGAAATCAATTTCACTCAGTATTTCAAAGATTTTAATTTCATTAGCAATTCACCAGTTATTAAAACAATTACTAATATAGATCCATATGTAACTACATCTAATACAATACCTTTAACTAATTGGATACTATTAAGTGCAATACCTAATACATCTGTATATACTATTAACAGTTTATATATTTTCTCTTTTGTTACTAACATTGTATTTTGTTCTATATTGTTTTTAGTTTTATACAATTTATTTATTCAAAGAATATTTAACCCTATTAATTATCTCATAGATAATATGGATAAAAGTAATATTGAAAGTAATTTATCATCCGAATTGTTATATGAAAGAGAAGATGAAATTGGTATTTTGGTTAAATCCTATAATGAAATGAAAAGCCGTATACATGATTTAATAAATATTAATTATAAAAATAAAATAGAACAAAAAGATTTAGAACTGAAACAACTTCAAAATCAAATTAATCCACACTTTATTTACAATACCTTAGAATCGATTCATATGATGGCTGAACTTAATGATGATGAAGAAACGTCTATAATGGCTGAATACTTTGGTTCAATCATAAGATATAGTATGAATAGAAAAGTTAATACTGTTAAGCTTAGAGAGGAACTTAATATAATAGATAATTATATTTACTTACAAAAGATACGCTTTGATCAATTATTTATTATTGAAAACTTAATTACTGAAGATGTAATGGAATGTGAAATAATAAAAATGATTATTCAACCACTTATTGAAAATGCAATTTATCATGGTTTGAGTGAGTGTAGTAGTAATGGAAAAATAATTATACAAGGACAAAAGGTATGTAACCAACTTCTTTTAACTATTTCTGATAATGGAATTGGTATAGACACTGATACTCTTAAAGATTTAAATGACTATATAAATGATAAAAACAATAAATTTAAAGGCATTGCTTTAAGGAATATTAATAGACGTTTAAAGCTTAATTATGGTGAAAAATATGGACTTGAAATATTTAGTGTCTTAGGGAAAGGAACATCAATGGTTTTAACTTTACCTTATATTGTTAAATAAATTACTTTAAAGTTAAAATAAGCTGAGAAAATAAATCTTCTCAGCTTATTTATATATTATGAAATTTTTATGATCTTACTTAATCATTTTTCTTTCTTTTGGTTAACCTAATACCTCCAACTAAAGCACCTAAAGCTGCTACTACAGCTATAGCACTATTTACTCCACCTGTTTGTGGCAATTTATTATTTCCATTCCCACTGTTTCCATTGCCATTATTAGCATTGTTACCATTATTTCCACCATTATCTGGTTTTACTGGCTCTGTTGGTTTATTTTCATCTTCATCTGGTGTTGGTTCTGGATTTGGTGTTGGTTCCGGCGTTGAAATATCTGATGTATTAATTGCCTTAATATCATCAAAATACATTGTAGATTCAACTGTCCACTCACCTTCATGTCCTTCTGGCACTATAGTATTACACCAAATACCGATACTTGAAATATTAGCTGGATCAAATTCCCCTTTATTCTTACCTATAAAATCTTCAAACTTTAATGTTAGTAATTGTGGTTCTGTAGTTGCTGCAAACTCTGGTAAAAACACTTCAAAATCCTCACCATTACTTGTAATTTGAATAACTAATTTTTGTCCATTTCCATCTGGCTTAACCCATAATTGTAATGCATCATATTCAGACCAATCAACATTTTTAGCTGTTGTCATACCAGCCCAACCTTCACTAGTCTTAGCATTAGAAATTTTATAATTAAATTCTAAGCCATAACTTCCACCATTAAAATTACCTGCTTCACTTGTAATTTGAGGATTTAAAGTACATCCAGGACCTACATTAGTTGCCCATTCATTTAATAATAATGCACTTTCTCCTCTATAGCTTTCAAAATCATCAACTACATTAACTAACTTTTCTTGCTCTTTTATATTAAACATTATCTTATTAGAGCTTATGACTTCCTTATCAACAACTAAATCTATTGAACCAATAATTTCCCCTATTTTTTCTAATATATTTTCTGTTAAATCAGCTGTATAAATACTATCTCCATCTTTATCTTTAGCATTTATCTTTTTGATTTCATTACCATCTCCATCTTTAATCACAAAGAAGACATTTCCCTTTAAATTTTTAATTACTGCTGATATAGTTGTTGCCTCTAAAACTCTTGTACCTGAAATTGGATTTAATATATATCCATATCCATATGCTTCTTCATCAACATTTACATCTAAACTTAAGAACTCACCTGTTTCTTTTGCAAATATTGATCTTTCATCATTATAGAAATCAATAAATTCATTAATCATTTCATGACCTGTAGTTTCAGTCATTCTATATGGTACATAGAAATTCTCTTTATCATCAAAATTAGCCCAAACCATAAAGTATGGCATTCCTGAACCTGATACAACATCTAAAACTTCATTATACCAGTCTTTTCTTATATTACCTACTTGAGCTATTCCTCCGTTTCCAATTCTCATACCAATTTCTGATACTGCTGAAAGCTTTCCTTTCTTTTCAGCTAAACCTTGTACTAATTCAATAGTCTCCTCTAATACACTCATCCAATTGTCATCTTCAGTTGGATTATCATGATACATATCAAATGCTAATACATCTACAAATTCATCACCTGGATAACGTGATAAATAATCTGCTTCATCTTCAAATGGTCCTCCTGGCGAATATACATATAAGAAATTATGAACACCTTTAACATCTCTTAAGTATTCAACTGTATAAGCATATAAATTCTTATAAGTTTGCTCATCACAGAATGCTTTTCCCCACCAGAACCAGCTTCCATTATTTTCGTGGAAGGGTCTGAATAATACTGGTACTCCTTCTTCTTCTAATTGTTTCCCATAGTCAGCAATTAAATCTAAATATCCTAAGAATATTTCATTTAAATCCCCACCTGGCATAATTCTTTGTACTATATCACCTTTAGTAACACCTGGAGTATATCCTGAATAGTCATAATTACCTTCATCATCTAACCCTTTATCCTTAACAATTTCAAAGTTAGGCATATGTGCTGACAATGTTATTATTCCGCCTTCTTCTGCTGCCTTAATTGCAACTTGTACTGCTGCATCTACTCCACCATCTAATTCGTCACCAGTAAAAGATAATGTATCCATTCCAACTAGACCCGCTATTGATCCCGTTATATCTAGAGTATCTGATTTTATTTCACTATCACCATCTGGAATCTCATATTTTCCACCTTTATGATGAGTATCATTTTCATGTCCAAATATAACTTTATCTGTTTTTGAAAGTCCCATTAAATATGAATATAAAGATGCTGTTTCAGCACTAACTTTTTCATCAACTAACTTGACATCATTTGGTGTATCTAACTCACTTACATTTATAGCCGTTTGCTCTTTAACTTCTTCTGTTATCTCAACATAAATATTTTCTGCTTTTTCTTGTGATAATTCTATATTATCAATATAAATATCTCCTTTATAATTACTATTAACACCTATTACAGCTAATATAAGACTATCTATGTCTTTATTTACACCTGCAAATTTAACTGTAATCTTAGCTTTCTTTAATCCCCCATCAATATCTTCTAAATTCTCTAATTGAATATCTTGATAAGTATCAATTGCACCATTTGAATATAACTTAGTTTTAAATGATCCCATGCTCATCTTTTCAGGATCATATATAAAATCATATGATAATAAATTATATCCATTAATATTAATAGCATCTTCAAAATTATTTTGTAATTTAACCTCACTCCAAGACACTTCTGTATCTTTAGTAAAATCAAGTGATAATTTCAATGATCCTCCACCGATATTTTCATCATATTCAACCTTAGGTTTTCCTTGATGTGACCATACACCACCAAACTCCCAACCTTCTAATCCTGCTTTTGCATTATCAAAATTCCATTTTAACGGAGTAACCTCTGTAAGCTCTTCATCTCCAGTACTAGTATTTGAATAAACCTTAATATTATCTAAGTACATCGCTCCAGAATAATCAGTTCCCCCTCCGATTATTTGAATTACTACAGCATTTAATCCTTGTAGTTCACTTCCTACAGTTACTGATGCCGTAGCTTTTGAATATCCATTTCCTAAATCCTCGAATTTATCCTTAGTAAATGAACCATCTGTTCCATCTTGCCATTTCCATTCTCCATTTTTTAAGGCACCTTTGAATTTAATTTCACCATTAAATTCTAACTTTTCTGTAGGTATTAAAATATCAAATTCTACTAATGATCCTGCTGGTATGTTATCTTCTGCATAAGTATAGAAGTTAAACTCATGTTTATTTTCATCCCATCCCCATGTTCCATCAAATTTTGTGTTAAATTTCATCATTTCATTTTCTATTGAAACATCATCAAGTGTTATAACACCATTTACTTCTGCAGGCATATCATTTTCTACTTCAAAGTTATTAGCATAATATTCATTTTCTTCTGTTGGAATTTGTGTTGAATCTTCATTTGTTGAAGGAATTGTTTCAACTTGAATATTATCTATATATATAGGACCAGTATAATTAGTTCCTGCACCTATTATTTCAACAATAACTGCATTTAAACCATTTACTGTATCACTTACCTTTACTGTAGCTGATACTTTTGAATATCCATTATCTAAAGCTCCAAAATCCTTATTTTCAAAAGCTCCATCCGTTCCATTTTTATATACCCAATCTGTATCTTTCAATGCACCCTTAAATTTAATTTGACCTTCAAAATCAATTTTATCACTTGGTATTAATATATCAAAGCTTATCAAAGCTCCATTTTCCATATTTTCAGCTGATTCTATAAGGAAATTCAATTCATGCTTATTACTATCCCAATCCCAACTGCTATCAAAGTTTGTTTCAATCTTTAACATCTCATCTTCAATTGAAACATTTTCATTTGTAATTACGCCACCCACTTCATTAGGTGTTCCATCATTTGAAAAATCATTTGTATAAATTACTTTTCCTGCCTCAGATTGAACCCCATAATTATTAACATTTAAACTATTAGTTGCATAAACTACTGTTTGAAATTGACTTACTGCTACTGAAGTTGCTAATACTAAAGCTGCTAATCTTTTATTTATCGTAAATTTCATTACTTTCTCCCCCTATTTTATGTGTTACTTTAACCCCATATTAAAACGTTATCAAAGATTATGAATAATTATCTATCTATTAAAGATCTACACCTCCCCCCTAAATAATTAGGGTTATATTACTTTAATTCTATTTTCTTATGTAATTATTTACAATCTCAATATATCTACAAATGAATTATCGCTAATAATTAATAATAATTGTTAATAATTCATAAAATTTAAAGCTATTTAAATATTAGCATTATTATTGAAATTTATAATCATCAATATAAGTTTCTAATATATTAAATAGCTTTACTTGTAATTTTTATAATCTCTTATTCAGCAGTTAAATGTATTAACTTTGATGAATAATCTCCATATAAAGAAACATTAAGTCCAGCATACATTAATGCTCCTCCCGAAATTACTTCACCACTTTCTTCAACTTTATACATTTTATCTTCCACTAAACCTTTTAGTTTAATTCTTCTACTGTGATAATTTGGTCTTCCAAGAACTTGTACACAAGTTACTAATACTTCATTTTTATCTTTAGATACAACTTCCCAAGCATCAAAGCCATGATTTTCTGAGAAGTTTTCTATACGATAATAATCTCCTCTTCTTATTAAATCATTATACTTATGATACATTTTAACTTGAGACGGTATCATTTCTCTATCTTTTTCTGGTATTCTAGTTACATCTAATTCATATCCAAATGTTCCTGCTAATGCCACATGACCTCTAGTTTCAAAAGGTGTAGTTCTTCCTACTGTATGGTTAGGACAATCACTTACATGTGCACCCATCGCTGAAAGTGGATAAACCATTGAAGTTCCTTCTTGAATTTTTAATCTTTCAATAGCATCGGTATCATCTGAACACCAAATTTGTGGACTATAGTATAGCATACCTGGATCAAATCTTGCTCCACCACCAGAACAATTTTCTAGTAATATATGTGGAAAATCAGTAGTCAATCTATCCATCATTTCATAAACTGCCAACATATATCTATGGAATAATTCACCATGTTTTTCTGGTGACAATGCTAAACTTCCTAAATCAGTTAACTGCCTATTCATATCCCATTTTACATAAGTTATATTTGCACTTGAAAGAACCTTTTTTATACTTTCATATATATAATCTACTACCTCTTGTCTAGATAAATCTAATACATATTGTTCCCTACATAATGCTGGCTCACGGCCTTCAATATGAATACACCAATCTGGATGTTCCCTAAATAAATCTGAATTTGGTGAAATCATTTCTGGTTCAAACCATATTCCAAATTCCATTCCTAATTTATTAACTTCATCTACAAGATTCTTTAATCCACCTTGAATCTTTTCTTCGTTAACTATCCAGTCACCTAATGAAGAATTATCACTATTTCTCTTTCCAAACCATCCATCATCCATAACAAGCATTTCTATTCCTAATTTTGAAGCTTCTTTTGCTATAGATAATAATTTTTCTGTATTAAAATCAAAATAAGTTGCTTCCCAGTTATTTATAAGTATTGGTCTTTTCTTATCTTTAAATTGCCCTCTAATTAAATTATTTCTATATAAATCATGGAAAGTTCTTGTCATCTTTCCTATACCTTTATTTGAATATACCATTACTACTTCTGGTGCTACAAACTCTTGTCCTTCTTCTAAAACCCAAGCAAAATCTTCTGGATTTATTCCCATAACTACTCTTGTTGTATCAAATTGACATCCTTCAACTTGAGTAAAGAAATTTCCTGAATAAACAAAATTAAATCCATAAACATTTCCACTTTCATCAGTAGCATCATTATCTAAAAGAGCTATAAATGGATTATCTTGATGACTTGATTCTCCTCTAATACTAGATACAGCTTGTTTACCATAGCTTATCTTCTTTCTTGAAATATGTCTTTCTCTTGCCCATGATCCATGAAGAGAAATCATATCATAATTTACTCCATCAAAATCCACACAAGTTGATAGCACTTTAGTAAGAGTTACTGGATTATTAGAACAGTTCTTTACTCTTATACTTCTAGTTATTACATCTACACTTTCAAATGTTGTATATACTAAAACTACTTCTAAATTTAAATCTTTATCTAAACATGTTATTTCTAAAGTTGTACATTCATTTTCATCTCCAAAAGTAGCAGGAAGTCCTTTTAATGATTTCTTTCCTTTAAATATTTCATGAGATACGTATTGCAGTTTACAAGCTGTATGTCCATTATTATCTCTTACTTGCAAACATGATTCTCTAAAGTCGCCTATACCATGTGTTGAATATTCCATTGGGAAGCTATCATAAAATGATACTCTATCTCTATTATTTTTTGATGGTACATATGGCGGCTCATCTATACGCAATAAATAATTAACGTTTTCATCAACTATCTTATTTCCAAAATAAACATGTCCAACAAATTGTTCCTCATCTACTATTGCTATAATATAAGATGTATCTTTTGAATCTAATTTAAATACTTTATGTTTTTCTATAAATCTTATACTCATACTCTTCTCCCCTAATTATTATATATTATTATCACAAAATTAATTTTCAACTCTAACTTATTATAGTTACCTCCTTAAATCAATATTATTTAAAATCTTATTAATATTAATCGATATTACTGATTTTTTGTTTATATTACCACCAAAAAGCCATTAATAATACCATAATAATTTCATTAAAAACATAAAAAAACTGTATAAAAACTACTTATAGTTTTTATACAGTTTAACTTTTATCTATTACTTCCTAAAAATACTGCTGCTAAAACTCCTGGGCCTGCATGAGCACCTACAACATTTCCAACATAATTTATAATTACATTCTTAAATTTTACTTCTTCTAAAATCATATCTCTTAAAGTTTCTGCTTCTTCTAAGCAATCACCATGACATATATATAATATTTCATTTTCAGTATCTACAGCTTTTTCTCTAACTTCATTTACTAAAAATCTTAATGCCTTCTTCTTACCTTTAATTTTTTCACCTTGAATCAATTTACCTTCATCATCTAAAAATAAAGTTGGCTTAATATTTAAAAGACCTCCAATAGCAGCAGTTGCACCTGAAATACGTCCACCTCTTTTTAAATGATTTAAATCATCTATTAATATGGAATGTATTACTTTTCTCTTATTTTCTTCTAGCCAATTAACTATTTCTTCAGCCCCTATTCCACTATCTCTCATTTCACATGCTTTAGCTACTAGTAACCCTTGACCAACAGAAACACTTAATGAGTCAACTAAATAAATATTTGCATTTGGATATTCATTCATTAAATTATTCTTTGCTATATTAGCACTATTAAATGTCCCACTTAAACTTGATGATAATGATATATATATAATTGAATCTCCATTTTTTATATATTTAATAAATTCTTCTTCAAAGTCATGAGCATTTATTTGAGATGTTGTCGGTGTTGCTCCTTCTCTCATCTTATTATAAAAATCTTTATAACTTAAAGTTTCACCTAAATCATCTTTTATTGCTTGTCCATTTAAATTTAATATTAATGACAATAATCCTATATTATTATTTTTTATATAATCTCTTGTTAAATCACATGCTGAATCCGTTATTATCTTTATTCCCATAATTTTAATCCTCCACTAACTTTATAATAGCTGTGTTTTGTTTTGTAAAGAAATTATATATGTAAATATTAAAATTGTCAAATGTTTTGATATTCAAACTATACACACAAAAAAGAGAGGGATTCCCCCTCTCCTAAAATACTATTTTATTAAAGATTCACCTGACATTTCAGCTGGAACATCTAATCCCATAACTGTTAACATTGTTGGTGCTATATCAGCAAGTTTTCCATCCTTTAAAGACTTACCTTCTGTGTGGTTAGATACCCATACAAATGGAACTGGATCAGTTGTGTGAGCTGTAAATGGATTTCCTGTTGTTAAGTCAATCATAGTTTCAGCATTTCCGTGGTCAGCAGTTATAAACACTGTTCCATCTAATTCTAAAACTTTATCAACTACTCTTCCTAAGCATGTATCAACAGCTTCAACAGCAGCTTTAGCAGCTTCCATTACTCCAGTATGTCCAACCATATCTGGGTTAGCATAGTTTAATATAATCATGTCATACTTATCTGAATCTAATCTCTTTATTAATTCATCAGTTAATTCTGGTGCACTCATTTCTGGTTTTAAGTCATAAGTTGCAACCTTTGGAGATGCAATAAGAGCCCTATCTTCACCTTCGTTTTCTTTTTCAACACCACCGTTGAAGAAGAATGTAACGTGAGCATATTTTTCAGTTTCTGCTATTCTTAATTGATTTAATCCCTTAGAAGCAACATATTCACCTAAAGTATTAGTTATTGCTTCTGGTCTGTAAGCAACTTCAACACCTTCTAAAGTCTTATCGTATTGAGTCATTGTTACAAATACTAAATCTAAAGTTTCTCTTTCAAATCCAGCAAATTCTTTATCGTTTATAGCTCTAGTTATTTCTCTAGCTCTATCAGGTCTGAAGTTAAAGAATACTACTGAATCCCCATTCTTTATTGTTCCAGTTGGAGCTCCATTTTCTTCGATAACGCATGGTAATACGAACTCATCTGATTTGTTATCAGCATAAGATTTTTCCATACATTCAACAGCAGATGTAGCAGTTTCACCTTTTCCAAGTACCATTGCATCATAAGCTAATTGTACTCTTTCCCATCTGTTATCTCTATCCATTGCATAGTATCTTCCTGAAATAGAAGCAATTTTACCTACTCCGATTTCAGCCATGTAGTTTTCTAATTCAACAACGAAGTCTTTTCCTGAACCTGGAGCAACGTCTCTACCATCCATAAAGCAGTGAACATATACATTTTTAACTTCTTGTTCTTTAGCTAATTTTAATAATCCTTTTAAGTGATCTATATGAGAGTGAACTCCACCATTAGATAATAATCCCATTAAGTGTAATGCACTATTATCTTTTTTAGCATTTTCCATAGCTCTTAATAATGCTTCATTTTTAAAGAATCCACCTTCGTTTATTTCTTTAGTTATTCTTGTTAATTCTTGGTATATAATTCTTCCTGCACCAATATTTAAGTGTCCTACTTCTGAATTACCCATTTGTCCATCTGGTAATCCAACAAACATTCCGCTTGCTTGTAATTCTGAGTGAGGATAGTTTGCAACTAATTTATCAAAGTTTGGTTTATTAGCAGCTGCAACTGCGTTTCCATCACCTTCTGGAGCAATTCCAAATCCATCTAATATCATTAACATTACAGGTTTCTTAGCCATAATTCCCTCCAAATATATAAATACTTTTTAGTTTCAAAAAGACTTATAACCTTGTGAGTTTCATCATATAGCTTAAGTCCTCTCTGAATCTCACTCGTCATTAGTATTCTTATTGAACCATTTTTATTATACTATAATTATTATTTCTAAACAATATAGATACTTTTTTGTAAACGATTGTCTAAAAAATTTTCTGATAATTTATTTTTAGCATTTTTATCAATAATTATTTTATTATTTATTAAAGTCACTTAATATTTATTTCTTTTCATATAATGAATTAGAATATCTACAAAGGATGGTTTATTATGAAAAAGCTTTTAATTTATATTATAATTCTAGCAATAACGCTAATTGTGACATTAAATCTCTTTGTATTTTATAACAATTCTTCGCTATCAAATACTTTAAATAATTCAGATAATATTAGGAATACAATAACTGAGCTTGATAACTTTAAAACTACAATAACTGAAATGAGTGATTCTCAAGAATCTTTTATAGTAACAGGCAATTCAAAATATAAAGATGATTATGAAACTAACTTAAACAATGCTTATGATTATTCAGATACACTTTTAAATAATGGAATAATATCAACAGAAGATAAAAATACACTTGTTGATTTAATTAAAGATTATGATTCCATAAATCAAACAATTTTTGATAGTAGTATAACTTATCCTGCTTCAAAAGATTTTGAAACCCTTGTTACCAATTCTAATAATGCTAAGTTAAAAATTCTTCACTCTGTTAGTAATCTTATAGCTGCTCATAGGGATTCTCTTGAAAAATCATCAAATAATATTTCGCAATCCATTGGTAATCAAAAAACTTTTATAAGTTGGATTAGTAGTATCTTTACTGCTTTAATGGCTATTCCTCCACTACTTGCAAAAAAATTCATAAATAACTCTAAGAATATTAGTAATAGTTTTACTTCCTTAACATCAACTAATACAACTAATTCTAATAGTAATGATGAATCTTCAACTTTATCTGATTCAATTAGTACATTAGAAACATTTTTCAACTTTCAAAATAATGCTGAGGAAATAAAAGAAGTACGAAACCAATTAATTCAAAATGCTACATTAATTAATTATTTGAATGTTGTCGACTTTAACAATTTAGAAATGTCAAAAAACTATAATGATTGTAAAAATGAATTATCATCAATCATTAATGAATTTATTAATATTGAAAAGAAATGTTTAGAGAATTCATCAATAGATATATGTAATGAAATAGAATCAATAAAATTAGCCTTAGATCAACTTTCAAATTCTATAAACAATTTATATAACTATAATGAATATATGATTAATATAAGTAAAATACTTCTTAAGAAAACTATTGATTCTAAATAATTTAATAAAAAAAGAAATCCCTAGCAGAGGATTTCTTTTTTTTTATTAAATTCTAGTAGTTTACGATTTGAGCAAAATCAGTAGCAACTAAACTAGCTCCACCAACTAAAGCTCCATCGATATCAGATTGAGCCATTTGAGCTTTTATAGTTCCTGGCTTAACTGATCCACCATATTGGATTCTTACTTTGTTAGCAACTTCTTGACCAAACATTTCAGCAACAACGCTTCTTACAGCCATTATTGTTTCGTTTGCTTGCTCATCTGTAGCAGTCTTTCCTGTTCCGATAGCCCAGATTGGTTCGTAAGCTATAACAACTTTTTCTGCTAATTCTGGTGATAAACCTTCTAAATCAGCTTTGATTTGAGCTCCAACAACTTCGTTAGTTGTTCCATTTTCTCTTTGCTCTAAAGTTTCTCCACAGCAAAGGATTGGAGTTAAGTTGTGAGCGAAAGCAGCTTTAACTTTCTTGTTTAAAGCTTCATCAGTTTCGTTGAAGTATTCTCTTCTTTCACTATGTCCTAAAACAACATAGCTAACTCCCATAGCTTCTAACATTCCTGGAGCAACTTCACCAGTGAAAGCTCCTTTTTCTTCAAAGTGCATGTTTTGAGCAGCAACTTTGATGTTTGATCCTTCAACTGCTTTTAATACAGCATCTAAACAAACAAAAGTAGGGCAAACTACTACATCACAAGTAGCATCCTTAACTAATGGTTTTAATTCATTTATAACTTTAACAGCTTCTTCTGGAGTGTAGTGCATCTTCCAGTTTCCAGCGATAATAGCTTTTCTCATTGTATTCACCTCTATAAAAAATTTTTCAAAATTTTAATTAATAATTAAGTTAGAAACTGCTAATGCAGTTTCTAAAAAATATATTTTTCTAAAGTCAGCCAAAGCAGACTTTATTACTTAACTATTAACAGCTCTTATTTATCGTTTAAAGCAGCGATTCCTGGTAAAGTTTTACCTTCTAAGAATTCTAATGAAGCTCCACCACCTGTAGAGATGTG
Organism: Clostridium sp. RTP31139st1_H3_RTP31139_211217; assembly: GCF_040227035.1. Classification (NCBI taxonomy): domain Bacteria; kingdom Bacillati; phylum Bacillota; class Clostridia; order Eubacteriales; family Clostridiaceae; genus Clostridium; species Clostridium sp. RTP31139st1_H3_RTP31139_211217. Next base: position 7,891 of record NZ_JBCOAB010000039.1, on the reverse strand, counting down.
AGTCATTTTGTCTCCGAATCCTAAGATGTTAACAGCAGCAGCTGAGTCTCCTCCACCGATAACTGTTGTAGCATCTGCATCAGCCATAGCCTTAGCAACAGCAATTGTTCCTTTGTTGAAGTTTTCGAATTCGAATACTCCCATTGGTCCGTTCCAGATAACAGTCTTAGCATCTTTAATTGCGTCAGCATATAAAGCTTCTGTCTTAGGTCCGATATCTAATCCCATGAATCCAGCTGGAATGTTTTGATCTTCAGTAACTGTAGCTTCAACATCCTTGAATCCATCAGCAATTCTGTGGTCTACTGGTAATAAGAATTTAACACCGTTAGCTTCAGCTTTAGCTATCATTTCCTTAGCGTAGTCCATTCTATCATCTTCACATAAAGAAGTTCCGATTTCATATCCTTGAGCTTTTAAGAATGTGTAAGCCATTCCTCCCCCAATGATGATTGTATCAACTTTTTCTAATAAGTTGTTGATAACAGCTATTTTATCAGAAACCTTAGATCCACCTAATATAGCAACGAAAGGTCTAACTGGGTTGTTTACAGCTTCCCCTAAGAATTTTAATTCTTTTTGGATTAAGTATCCGCATACAGCTGTATCTACAAACTTAGTAACACCTTCAGTTGAAGAGTGAGCTCTGTGAGCAGTTCCGAATGCATCATTAACGTAGATATCACATAAAGAAGCTAATTCCTTAGATAATTCTTCTCCGTTCTTAGTTTCTTCTTTTCTGCATCTAGTGTTTTCTAATAATACAACGTCTCCGTCTTTCATATCAGCAACAGCTTTTCTAGCATTTTCTCCAACAACTTCTTCATCTCTAGCGAAAACAACTTCTTTACCTAACATTTCGCTTAATCTTACAGCAACTGGTGCTAAAGTCTTAGAAGCATCTTTTCCTAAGTGAGAGCAAAGTATAACTTTAGCTCCATTTTCAACTAAGTACTTGATTGTTGGAAGAGCTCCTACTAATCTATTTTCATCAGTGATAACTCCATCTTTTAATGGAACGTTAAAGTCACATCTTACTAAAACTCTTTTACCGTTAACTTGAACATCTTCAATTGTTTTCTTATTAAAGCTCATTCTTTTCACCTCATAATTTATTCATAATTTTATCTATAATTTTAAAATAGGCCCGGTCTTATAAGTATGCCTTAGAGACCGGACCCATTTTAGGATCTTATAAGAGTGCTTTTGTAAGCATCTAATCCGTATATATAATTATCTATTAAAAATTAAGCTAATTCAGCGAAGTATTTAATAGTTCTAACCATTTGGCTAGTGTATGAGTTTTCGTTGTCATACCATGAAACAACTTGAACTTGGTATAATCCTTCTCCGATTTCAGATACCATTGTTTGAGTTGCATCGAATAATGAACCGTATTTGATTCCGATGATGTCTGAAGAAACTAATTCTTCTTCAGTGTAACCGAATGATTCGTTAGAAGCAGCTTTCATAGCAGCATTGATTCCTTCTACAGTTACATTTTCACCCTTAACAACTGCAACTAAGATTGTGCTTGATCCAGTTGGAACTGGTACTCTTTGTGCAGAACCGATTAATTTTCCGTTTAATTCTGGAATAACTAATCCGATAGCTTTAGCAGCTCCAGTTGAGTTAGGTACTATGTTAACAGCCCCAGCTCTAGCTCTTCTTAAATCACCTTTTCTTTGAGGACCATCTAAGATCATTTGGTCTCCAGTGTAAGCGTGGATTGTTGACATTATTCCTGATTGGATTGTAGCGTAGTCATTTAAAGCTTTAGCCATTGGAGCTAAGCAGTTTGTAGTACAAGATGCAGCTGAAATTATGTTATCTTCAGCAGTTAATATATCTTGGTTTACGTTGAATACAACTGTTGGAAGGTCGTTTCCAGCTGGAGCTGATATAACAACTTTCTTAGCACCTGCTTCAATGTGAGCTTGAGATTTAGCTTTTGATACGTAGAATCCAGTACATTCTAAAACTACGTCAACACCAATTTCTCCCCAAGGTAATTTAGAAGCATCAGCTTCAGCATATATTCTAACTTCTTTTCCATCAACAGTGATAGAATTTTCTCCAGCAACAACTGTATCACCTAAAGCGTATCTACCTTGTGCTGAATCATATTTTAATAAATGAGCTAACATTTTTGGGCTTGTTAAATCGTTGATAGCAACTATTTCATACCCTTCTGCTCCAAACATTTGTCTAAATGCAAGACGTCCTATACGTCCAAAACCGTTTATTGCAACTCTTACCATTACAATTACCTCCTAAAAATAGATATTATATATTTAAAATTAAATTTTAAATCGTAATTAATATGTTGAAATATCTTAATTAACAAACTTTATTCTAATTAAGTATTATTTATTTAACTTAATTAATTCAGCAATTTTTCTTCCTGCAGCTTCATCTGTTACTAAAACAGCATTTGAATTATTCATTTCAGCTGCAATAATAGCTTCCACTTTATTTTCTCCTGCAGCCACAGCAATATGCGTGTTAATTTTTTTAGTATCATTAATATTTATTCCAATTGGTGTATTTTCTGAAACAACTTCTGAATTTTTATTAAAATAACATCCAAAAGCTTCACCAACTGCTCCTAACTCTTGAAGTTTACTTATATATTCTTCTGACAATCCACGCTTTTTAGCCATATGAATTGCATTACCTATTCCATAAATTAAAATATCAGCATTATGAATAGTATCAATAACTTCTTTTATTTGTTTTTCTTTAAGAAGTCCTTCTAATACTTTATGGCTTACATTTTCAGGAATGTGTAATAATCTATAAGTTCCATCAAGTTTATTTGCTAACGATGCTGCTAGATAATTAGCTTGACTTTCAACTTTTCTTCCCATTCCGCCTCTAGCAGGAATAACAAGAACATCTGAAACATTATTTACCTTTGGAAAAGCTTCAACCACTTCTTTAATTGTGCTTCCTCCAGTTATGGCAATTATATCTTTATCTTTAATAAGATTCTTTATATAGTTAGCTGCTGCTCTACCTAGTTCCTTAATGGTTTCTGGATTTTCATCAACATTTCCTGGAACTATAACAACATCTTTTACGCCTAAAAATGATTTAATACATTGCTCAATATCGTTTAACCCTTTAATTTCATAGATAAATTCTTTTAATCCATCTAATACTTTTTGTCCATCTTTTGTAACTGTCATACCAGGGGTATTAATTTCTATTAAGCTTTGTGATTTTAATAAATCAATTTCATTTCTAACTACTCTTTCGCCAAGATTAAGTTCATTTGCTAGTATCCTTCTTCCAATAGGTTGGTTATAATAAATTGTCCTTAAAACATTATATCGCTTTTCCAGGACTTCCACTAGCTCAGGAACTATCTTTCTTTGCAACTCTAATATTTCCTGCACCACAGACCCTCCTTTGGACTAAAAACGTCCCAGCAATGACTTTTATGTCCCACATTTATTATTATAAAACAGATATCTAAAATTTGAAAGTCTTTCTAGTAATTTTTTTTATATTTTTTTCTTTTTTTTGCTTATAATGAGTTTTTACTCTCACCAAATCTATGTTTTACCAGCTTTCAAAATCATCTTTTATAAGTTTACTATTATATTTTATACTAATTATGTATATCTATTCATTAAATTTTTTCCAATTAATATAAAAAAATAAGCAAGAATAACTATAAAGTTATTACTTGCTATTACATTATTTTTCAATAAAGAAAACTCCACATGCTTTAGTCCCTGAATGTATTCCCACCGTACATCCAACTATTCCATGAATATACTCTATATTTTTTTCTTCAAAATACTTTTTAAGTCCTTCATATATTTCTTCATTTAAAATTTCATCTATTACTATTGGAGAATCAAAATCAACATTTCCATTTTCAAAATCAGAAATAACTTTCTTTAAAGCTTTTTTACTACCTCTAACTTTATCTTTGACAGCCATTTGCCCATCTTTTACTTCTAAAATAAGTCTTAACCCTAAAACACTACCAATTGTTCCTGCTGTTTTAGAAAGTCTTCCACCTCTAACTAAGTTTTCTAGTGATTCAAAACTTAAAGAACTCTTAACCTTTGGAATTAAATTTTTAATTTTTTCTTCAATTTCAAAGATATTATCTCCATTATCTCTAAATTCACATGCCTTTAATACTAAAACACCTAATCCAGATGTTACATTCCTAGAATCAATTACAACTATATCATCACTTTCTAACATATTTTTTGCTATACATGCTGATTGATATGTCCCACTCATTTCTGATGATAATGTTAATGTTACAATCTTATATCCTTCATCTAAATATTTTTTAAATGTTTCTTCAAATCTGCTTGGTGTAACTTGAGCTGTTGTAGGAAGAATATTTTCCTTCTCTATTCTTTCTAACATATCATGTGTATTTATTTCTACTCCATCTAGGTAACTTTCTTCTCCAAAGTTAATTAATAAAGGTAAAACTTCAATTCCCTTTTCCCTAACAAGATCTGCTGGTAAGTCTAAAGTACTATCAGTAATGATCTTAATTTTTTCCATACAAGTACCCCCTATTATTATTATTTCATATTTGGAAAACCAATCTGTTTTAACGCCTCATAAGCTACTATTGCTACCGTATTTGATAAGTTTAAACTTCTTGTGCTAGTTTGTATCATAGGTATTCTTATTCCCATATGTGCATTATGTACTTCATTAGGAACACCTGATGATTCTCTTCCAAACATTATAAAATCTCCCTTTTGGAACTTTTCATCTGAATATATATTTCCTCCGTGAGTAGTAGCTAGAAATATTCTCTTATCTCCATATTTAGCCATGAATTCTTCATATGATTCATGCACTTCTAATTTTAAGTCTTTCCAATAATCTAAACCTGATCTTCTAACAGCCTTATCATCAATACTAAACCCTAAAGGTTTTATTAAATGAAGTGTTGAATCTGTTAAAACACAAGTTCTTGCTATATTTCCAGTATTTTGCGGTATTTCTGGTTGATATAAAACTATATTTAAATTCAAAGATTTCACCTTCCAAAACAAAAAGTAAGATGATATAACATCTTACTTTACACTATTTATATATACTTTATGATACTATATAGTCTTTTAATAGTCAAAGCATTTTACAGTTTGTTAATTTTTGAATAGATAATTATTATTCTTTATATTATATATTATGCTATTATTATAACAATTATTTAAACTATTTTTCTTTTAATATAAATTTATTAATAGCCTTTGCAACTCCATCATTCCTATTAGTATCAGTTATATAATCTGCTATATTTTTAATCTTTGGAATTGCATTCCCCATTGCTATTCCTAATCCTGCTAATTCAATCATCGACATGTCATTTTCATTATCTCCGATGCAAATCAACTCTTTTTCACTAATATTATACTTATCTATTAATGCTTTAACTGCATTTCCTTTTGATGCATTTCCATAATTAATTTCTAAGCTATGTCCTCCTGATGAAAAACTAACAATATCGTTCAAACTATTTATTTCATTTTTAATTTTTAATATAGTGGACTTAAAGGGGCTTATAACAATGGACTTATCCATATCCTCATTATTAAATATTCTTATCCATTCCTCCTTGCTTCTAACATTTATATATTTTACATTTAAATGTTCACAACACACTTGTTTTGTCATATAACACTGCGTCGATACTTTAGTTAACCAATTATTACAGTAAATAGTGTCTTTCGTATTAAATTGAAAGAAAGTATTATATTTTATTAATATCTCAAGTATTTTAATACATTCTTCCTTAGGAATAGAACATTCATATATAACCTCATTAGTTTTTTGATCTATAACAATAGCACCATTAGCTGCTACTACAGGAGAATCTACACCTAAAAATTTCGAAAAATACAATGCATTATTATATAATCTGCCTGTAGTTACAACTATTTCAACTCCCATATCATGCGCTTCTTTTATTGCTCTTTTATTTTCTTCTGAAATTCCCTTTCTTCTCCCTAACAAAGTGCCATCCATATCTATGCATACCATCTTATATTTCATATAAAACTCCTTACCTTCCAACTTTACTCCTTAAAACCATACATTATATTTTATAACTTATACTTATAAAAGGTTTTTTATTTTATAAAAAAAGTCATAATATAATGTTATTGACTTATATTTCGTCCCTAACATATATTATGACCATTTTATAATTTACAATATTTTATTATGTAAATTTTTTTATTTAATTTGCTGGTGTTTCTTCAGTTGGCTGTTCTGGTGTTGTTTCTGCAGGTTGTTCTACTTGAGCTTCAACCTTTTTCGTACCAACACTAACAACTTCATTTCTTGCTGAGTAAACATCTGTAGATATAAGCTCTTTATTTATTTGAACTCCATTTTCATAAGTTACTAAGTATCCACTTGCCTTACATCCATTTGCTCCTGATGATTTAACAATTCTTGTTCCTTCATTTAATGAAGCATCTTTAACTTCTTCTGTACCATAATTGTAAGTTTCTAATATTTCATTAACAAGCTCATAAGTTTTTCCACCCATAGCTTCCTTATTCCCAAAAATATTAAATACTACTTGATTTCCTGATAAGTACCCTTGAATATAAACTGGGAAATCATAAGTATTTACAAACTTATAATCTATGTATCCAGCTGCAACTGTGGCATCAAGTCCTGGCTTAGCATATCCAACTGTCATTGAATGATTTCTTCTTTCAGTTGATCTTATATTAGCTTGTATTACTGCCCTATATAGAGTACTTGATACTTGACATACACCTCCACCATATCCTGGGACAATTGTTGCTCCTACATATGTATTTGCTTCTTTATATCCTCTTTCTGGAGTTGTTGGTCCAATAGTATTATTATAACTAAATTCATCACCTGGCATTAATAATGTTCCATTAATATATCCAGTAGCTATTCTTAAATTTTCAACTCTTCCAGAATCTGATTGGCTAAATGTACTTGAAAATGATGACATTATTCCATTAATTTTATTTAATGCCTCCGCTGTAATCCTTGGAGAATACTCTTGTAACTCAACACTTACTTCTTCTGCCTTTTCTGGATCTGGGTCTATACAACCTTTTATCTCATTTATTAAAGCCTCTACATCTATATGCTTTCCATTAGTCTCTTGAGTAACTGATATATTGCTGCCACTAATCGAAATAGTTGCATCTACTGCCTCAACTTTAACTTGATTATTAACGTTGTTTGCAAATTCATTAACTTTTTCTTCATCATAGCTTAATACAGTATCAACATTAACCTCTACACCATTTTCTATCATTTTCTTTTTTTCAAATAATTTGGCATCTTTTCCATATTCTAAAGCTTCTTCCACAGTCTCATCTGCACTTACTGTTGGATTAACATCTGAATATTTTAATTCAAATGAATTATCACCAACTGAAACCTTTATTACTTTATCACCAATTAAAGAAAGTAGTTGAGTATTAATTAAATCTATTGCTTCTTCTTTTGTTTTACCACCTAAATCTATTCCATAAGCTTGTACACCAGGATATATTTTATCATTCCATGCTTCAACTTTGTTTTTGACACTCAAAACATAAGCACCACATATCCCTGTAACCAATACTACAATACTTGCTATTATAATTATTAGTTTCTTATTTTTAGACATAGCAGCTTTTAATTTACCATCTTTCGATTCTTCAGTGTTCACGCCTTTACTCCTCCCACAAAAAATATCTATAATTGCTTATAATTGCATTATATATTAATTATATTCCATTATTTAATTTAATACAATTAATAAAATCATTCCAATTTTTTTAATATGACGAATTGTCAAGCTAAGTGCAACACTTAGCTTGTTCTTCGTTAAATGCTTCTAACGGTGTCTTGTATCCAA
>NZ_JBCOAB010000038.1:0-31448 GCF_040227035.1 Clostridium sp. RTP31139st1_H3_RTP31139_211217 | reverse complement strand
TGGATACAAGACACCGTTAGAAGCATTTAACGAAGAACAAGCTAAGTGTTGCACTTAGCTTGACAATTCGTCAAATATAAATAAATTTATTCTCTAAAATCTAAGCTTAATACATTAGTTTAACAAAGTAATTATTTAGGATATAATATAGATAAGTGAGTAAAAATAATGAGGTTTATATGGATAAGGGAGAATTTATTAAGGCAATTAGTAAACATAATGAAATTATAGCTATATGTGAATTCGGAAGTTATGGTACAGATGATTGGATAAAAGATAGAAGTGATATAGATTTACTTGTTGTAACTGCACCGAAAGTTACTTTTTTAGATACATTTGATATAGAAGATGAAATAAAGAAAATAGCTAGTAAGTTTTATAATTATAACAATATTCATTTGACCTTTGTATTATTTAATGATTTTGGAAATAAATATGCACGTATGGCAGTAGATAGCGATAATAAGTATATATTAAAAGAAGAAAGATGGTATGATTTTAATCATTATGTTTTAAAAGCTGCACGAAATAATGAAAAGTTAGAAAAAACTTTAAAAATAGATGAACAGTACAGTTACTTTGGAGGTATTATTGATGAATCCATACTATAGATATAAGAAAGAAAAGTTTTTAGAAAAATATCAAAGTGCATATGATAATTTAGAAGACCTTAAAGAGGCAATAGCTGAATATAAAAAAATAATAGTAGAATTATGAGAAGAGCAATGTTTGCATTTTTTCAAGATTTCACTGAATATATAGTTGATATGTGTGAAAGTTATATAATAGTTAATGATGGAAAACTAAAAAGTTCAATATCGGCTACAGGACTTATTGATAAAGCATGGGAGATGTTTTTTTTGATGATAAGCTTAAAGGATATCTTTCAATGGCTGTAAAGCTAAGAAATAGATATACTCATGATTATTATATAAGAGAAGAGAGTGAAAAGTTAATAGAGGAATTTTGCTTTAATAGATTAGCTTACTTAGATATATTTTTAGGGGAAAATAAAGATAAAGTTATTCTAAAATATAAGGATAAAGAATAGATAAAATAATATTAAAATGTAAAAACACCTTCAATATTAATTTTTAATATTGAAGGTGTTTTTTGATACAAAAGGAATACAGTTGGTAGCATAACATAAAATTTATCATAGCATGTAGTATATTACTTCTAAATATAATGGGGGAATGTATGAAGAAGAAGTTATTATCAATATTTTTAAGTAGCGTAATAATAGTAACATTGTTATGTACAAGTATTTATGTTAAGGCCGAAGGTAATGATGAGGCCGGGACTAGTAGCGAATCAGAAGAAGTTTTAGGTATGGGGGAGGAGGATACTAAGGATAAGGATATACAATTAAATGAAGGTGAAGTATATCAAGATGGGGAAAATGTTAGTGACGAAAATAATTTAAATCCTGGTGATTATGATTCCAATTTATTTAAAATAGTACTTTATACTTTAGGTAAATTATCAGATGAATCTATAAAAAAAGATGAATTAAAAGCAATAACTAAGATAGATATAGAAGCATTACAAAATGAGCATAGTGATTTAGAAAATATAGAGATAAAGTCATTTTCTTTATTAAAGGAAATTAGCAACTTAAAAGAAATAAATTTAGGAAATGTTAAATGTGAGAATATAGGAGAGTTAAAAGAAATCACTACATTAGAAATAGTAAAGGTAAATGGAAATGTAGTAGAAAAAGGTTCGTTAGGAAGTGTTTCAGAAGAAAATATACAAGAGGTTACAGAACCAATTATTGAAAATCAAGTAGTAGATAATAATGAGGCAGAGAACTCTGAAATTAATAGTGATGAGAATACATCAGATTCATCAGTAATAGAAGAAGAGCCAAGTGATGAAGTTATAGACAATAGTGAAAATAAAGATAATACAGAGGAAGAACCAACAGATAGCAAGGATGAAGATAAATCAAATGAAGGAGCAGTTGTAACAGGAGATGAGTCTGAAAACTTACCTATAATAGATGCTAATGATAAAACAATAAATGTTGGTGATAAGTTTGATCCACTAGATGGAGTAACTGCTAAGTCAAATAATGGAGAAGATTTAACAGATAAAATTGAAATAAAAGAAAATGAAGTAAATCCAAATGAGCAAGGAAAATATAAGGTAACTTATTACGTAAAAGATAATGATAATAAAGAAGCAACTAAAACAATATCAATAACAGTACAAAAAGGTGAAGAAGTAGTAAATACATTACCAATAATAAATGCAGAAAATAAAACAATAGAATTAGGAAATAAATTTAATGAGTTAGATGGTATAAAAGCAATTGATGAAGAAGACGGAGATATAACTAATGATATTATTGTTGTATCAAGTAATGTTGATGTCAATAAAGAAGGAGTATATGTAGTAACTTATGAGATAAAGGATAAAGATGGAGGTAAGACAAGGAAAACTATTGAAGTTACAGTTGTTAAACCCTTAGAAAAAGAAAATGAGGCTCCATATATAAATGCAAGTGATAGAACTATTAAACAAGGAGAAAGCTTTAATCCATTAAATGGAGTAAATGCATATGATACTGAAGATGGAGATTTAACTTCAAAAATAAGAGTTATTGAAAATATGGTTGATATAAGTGTAGTAGGAAAGTATTCAGTTACTTTTGAAGTAAGTGATAGTGCTGGGTATAGAGTTACTAAGGAAATATATATTAATGTTGTACCAAAAAGTAATACAAGACCAATTATATATGCTGATAATATAACAGTAGCTTTAGGTGAAAAGTATAATCCATATGCAATGGTAAGTGCTTCAGATAAAGAAGATGGAGATATAACAGGAAAGATTATAGTAGTATATAATTATGTTAATGTATATAAAGAAGGCATATATAAAGTTGGATATAAGGTTACTGATAGCATGGGAACTTCAGCATCTTGTGTAATTAAAGTAAAAGTTAAAAATTTTAATAATGGAAATAAAGTAACTTCAACAGGAGATGTACCAGTTATATACTGCAATGATATTTCTATAGCATTAGATACGAAATTTAATCCATTAGAGTGGGTAGCAGCAACTGATAAAGAAGATGGAGATATAACTAATAAGGTTATGGTTATATATAATAATGTTGATACAAGTATTGAAGGTAATTATCATGTAACTTATGAGATTATTGATAGTAATGGAAACAAGGTAAATAAAGCAATGATGGTTGTTGTTGAATCAGAAGATAAGATGAGTGGAGAAAATAAACCACCAATTATTAATGCGAATGACATTACATTAGAAAAAGGTAGATATTTTGATCCATTAGATGGTGTTACAGCATTAGATGATGAAGATGGAAATTTAACAAATAAGATTATTGTTAAAGAAAATGAAGTGAATGTAAGCAAAAAGGGAGTATACAAAGTAACTTACGAAGTAACTGATAGTAAGGGGTTAGTTACTACAAAAAGTATTAGTGTTACAGTTGACGGCGGAAGTGGTTTTAATAGTAATTCAACGATAATTAAAATTATTATAGGATTATTAGTCATTATAACAGTAAGTGGATCAGCAACAGCAATTATAGTTAATAAGAAAAAGAAGTAGTTTAAATTATTTTTCAAAAATAGATGCATTTATAAAAATAACTTGATTTATCATCTGTTTTATTATTTAATGAGATATATAATTGAATAATAAAGAATTTAGGTTTTAAAATTATAGATTTTTAGTATTATAATTTTAAATTAAAAGGGAAAGTGGTTAAATGCCACTGCAGCCCCCGCTACTGTAATAATGGACAAATCTCTAAATAAATCCACTGGTGGTTAAAAACTGGGAAGGTATGAGAAGAGGATGAAGTTAAAGCCAGGAGACCTGCCTAAATTTTAATCTATACTTCGGTGGGAAGGTAAGGATGATATGATAGAAAGTTAAGTAAGAGGTTTCAAGTGATAAGTTTAGAATTAAGGACTAAATTTAGCTTAGGATGAATTTACAGAAATTTATTTTAAGAAACTCCAAAAGAGGTTTTAAAATTAGTTTGTTACTTGTAACTTGTTGTTTGTTACTAACTAAATTGAAGAAAAGTGAGAAATACTTTTTTCAATTAGTAGTTTTGAGTTGTTTTAGTAGTTAAGGATAACTAAAACTAAAAACTACTAACTGTATAATTTTGGTTATATTGTGTTGTCTTTTAAGCACCCTAATTGAAGGGTGCTTTTATTTTTTTATTATAAAGTAATTTATAAACATAATTAGATTTTTTAGTTAATAAATAAAAATGAATAAATAAATTTAAAGAAAAAATAATTTGAAATAAATTTTAGGAGATTTTAAATAATGAAAAAAGCAATATTAGTAGTTAGCTTTGGGACAAGCTATTTAGACACTTTAGAGAAAACAATTGAAAATGCTGAAAATCAAATAAGAAATAGTTTCAGTGAATATGATATTTATAGAGCATTTACATCTCATAAGATAATAAAAAAATTAAAAGAAAAATATGAGATATTTGTTGATAAACCTGAGGAGATGATGGAAAAGTTATATGAAGATGGATATGAAGAAGTGATTATGCAACCATTGCATATGATACCTGGAGAAGAGTTCATATATGTAAATAAAATAGCAGAAGCTTTCAAGGATAAGTTTAGCATTCTAAAAGTAGGAAGACCTATTTTTTACTATCAAGGAATAGAGGAATTACCACAAGATTATTCACTATTTATTGAAGCAACAAAAGAATTATATGAGAAAAATAATGCTGTAGTGTATGTCGGACATGGAACTGCACATCCATCAAATTCTGTATATGGATGTTTACAAGCTGTGTTGGAAGATGAAGGATATGAAAATGTATTTGTTGGGACAGTTGAGGGATATCCTAATTTTGAAACAGTACTTAGAAGACTAAAAAGAAAAAATATAACTGAAGTAACTTTAGCTCCATTAATGATGGTTGCAGGCGACCATGCAAGAAATGATATGGCTTCAGATGATGAAGATTCGTGGAAGTCTATGCTAGAAGAAGAAGGTATTAAAGTGAATTTGCATATGAAAGGGCTTGGTGAAAACGAAAAATTTAATGAGCTATATATAAATAGAATAGAAGATCTTATAAACAATAGATATATCGGTGTTGGACAAACTAAAAAAGGTCATAAGGTAAAAGTAAAAAGTTAAGGAGACATAAAGCATGAAAACAATGATAATTTCATCCAATTGTAGTGGTGGAGGAAAAACTACAGTTACTCTTGGATTAATGAAAGCATTAAAAAATAGAGGCTATGATGTACAAGGATATAAGGTAGGTCCGGATTATATTGACTCAGGATTTCATACTGAAATAACAGGGAATGTATCTAGAAATTTAGATTTGCATTTAATGGGAGAAGATGGGGTTAAGGCAAGTTTTTCAAGAGGAAAAGGTGATTTAGCGGTAGTTGAAGGAGTTATGGGACTATATGATGGGAAAGGTTTAACTGAAGAATGTTCAACATATAGTATTTCCAAAGTATTAAATAATGCTCCAATTATATTAGTAATTACTCCAAAGGCACAAAGTATAACTTTATGTGCAGAAATTAATGGAATTAAAAATTTTAAGGATGCTAATATTTCAGGCGTAATTTTAAATTGTATTAGTGAAAGTTACTACAATTTATTAAAGTCAGCAATTGAAATGCACTGCAATTTAAAGGTGTTTGGATATATTCCAAAGGATGAAAAGCTTAAATTAGAAAGTAGACATTTAGGGTTAGTACAAAGTGTAGAAGTTGGTAATTTACATGAGAAGATAGATTATTTAGCTAAACTTATTGAGGAAAATATAAATTTAACTGAAATAATTGAAAGTTTTAAGGAGATAAGTAAGTACGATGATAATTATCATTTAGAAAATAAAAATAAGAAAATTGCAATAGCTTATGATGAAGCTTTTAGGTTTTATTATAAAGAAAATATAGAGTTATTAGAAGAAGTTGGTGAAGTTATTTACTTTAGCCCGCTTAAGGATTCAAAGTTACCAGAAAATATTGATTTTTTATATTTAGGTGGTGGCTATCCAGAGGTATTTAAAGAAGAGTTAAGTAAGAATACAAGTATGCTTAAGAGCATAAAACAAGCATTAGATAATGGATTGAATTGTTATGCTGAATGTGGTGGATTAATGTATTTAACAGAAAATATAGATGGCGTTGATATGGTGGGATTCTTAAAAGGAAATAGTGAAATGACTAAAAGACTAAATAGATTTGGTTATGCAACAGTATCATTAGGTGATATAAGAATTAATTGTCATGAATTCCATAAGTCAAAGGTAAATTTAAATGAAGAGGCAATATATGATGTAATAAAAACTTCATATACGGGCGAAGAAATTAAATGGAAATGTGGATATAAAAAGAATAATACATTAGCAGGATATCCACATGTGCATTTCTTTGGAAATTTAGATTTTATTAAGAGATTATTAAAATAAGAAAATTGGAGTGAATAAAAATGGACTATATTAAAAATCCAATGGAAATAGAAAATACAAGTATGAAAATTATAGAAGGTGAAATGGGTGAGCATAATTTCACTAAAGAAGAATTGTCTATAATAAAGAGAACTATTCATACAACAGCAGATTTTGAATACAAAGATTTAGTAGAAATAAGTAAAGGAGCGATAGAAGCTTCTAAAGAAATTTTTAAGAAACCATTTATTATTTATACAGATACTAATATGGCATTATCAGGAATAAATAAAATAGCCTTATCAAAATTAAATGGAAAGGCTATTTGTTATGTAAATTTAGAAGAAGTACATAAAGAGGCTAAAGAAAAGCAAATAACTCGTTCAATGGCAGCTGTAGAAAAGGCTTGTAATGATAATGTTGATATTTTTGTATTTGGAAATGCACCAACAGCATTATTTAAATTAAAAGAGCTTATAAAAGATGGAAAAGCTAAGCCAAAGTTAATTATTGCAGTTCCAGTAGGATTTGTTGGAGCAGCAGAAAGTAAGGAAAATTTAGAAGAACTTAATGTTCCTTATATTAGAGTTAAGGGAAGAAAAGGTGGAAGCACAGTTGCAGCAGCAATAGTAAATGCTCTTATGTACAACGTTGTTGAAAGGTAGACTTGTGTAGTTAAGAGTTAGTAGTTTTGAGTTAAGGGAGTGACAAGTTTCAACTTGTAACTTGTAACTAAATAAGTGGGGAGTTAGGATGAATGCTAGATCTTTATGTAATGAGTGGTGGTAAGAAATTAAGATGTGGATATACTACTGGATCATGTGCAACAGCAGCGGCAAAGGCAGCAACAATTATGCTTTTTAATGATGTAGTTCTAAATAGTGTTGACATAATAGTACCTAAGGGAATTGAGATAAAGATACCTATAAATTCTATAGAAAAAGGTGAAAATTATTGCTTAGTTTCTGTGATTAAAGATGGTGGAGATGATCCAGATATAACTGATGGGATAGAAATTTATGCAAGAGTAGAAAAGCAAGATAGTGGATTTACTTTAGTTGGAGGAGAAGGAGTTGGAGTAGTTACTAAAGAAGGGTTATTTATAGAAAAAGGACTTCATGCAATTAACCCAACTCCAAGAAAAACTATTCAAGAAGCTGTAATGGAAAATCTTCCTGGTGACATTGAAGGTGGAATTAAGGTAACTATTAGTGTTCCTGAAGGAAAAGAAATTGCTAAAAAGACCTTTAACCCTAGGCTTGGTATAGTTGGAGGAATTTCTATTTTAGGAACATCAGGAATAGTTAAACCAATGTCAGAAGAAGCATTAAAGGAATCTATACGAATTGAAATTAATCAAAAGGGAAGAGGTAAGGAGAGATTAGTTCTTACTTTTGGGAATATAGGTGAAAAGTGTGCAAATGATAATGGATTTTCAGAAGATGAAGTAGTTATAATATCTAACTTTGTAGGTTTTGCATTGGAATGTTGTGCTGAAATTAAAATAAAAGAAGTCGTTCTTATAGGGCATATAGGGAAGGTAAGTAAAGTTGCTTATGGATGTTTTAATACTCATAGCAGAGTAAATGATGTACGTCTTGAAGTTATAGCTTTAGAGCTTGCACTTTTAGGATATGATACAAATCTTATTAAAAAAGTTTTAGAGCAAAAAACAAGTGAAGGTGCAGTAAAGTTCTTAGGTGAAGGATATGATGAGCTTTATAAAAATATAGGAAATAAGATTGTTGAAAGAATGAAAATTTATACTTATGGCGAAATGAAATGTGATGCAATAATGTATTATGGATTTTCAGATTATAAGATTTTATATAATTCTCTTTCAAAACTAGGAAAATTTGATTAGTTAGCAGTTAATAAGTGATAGAAAAAAGTAAGTTTTAAGTAATAAGAGCGTTCATCAGTATAGGAGGTTGAAAAATTGTGCTTTATATAGTTGGAATGGGGCCAGGAAATAGAGATTATATATTAAAGAAGGCAATAGAGGTATTAAATGAATGTGATGTTATTATTGGTTTTGAAAGACTTATTAATGATTTAGAGTTCATTAATAAACCCCAAATAGTAATGAATTCATTAAAGGAAACCTTGGAGTATATTAATAGCAATGGGCAAGATAAGGGGAATTTAAAGGGTAAGACTATTGCTTTAGTAGCTTCAGGAGATCCGACTTTTTTTGGAATAAGCGAATATATAAAAAAGAATTACCCAGGAAATATTGTCGTAATACCTGGATTAAGCTCGTTTCAATATTTAACGACTAAGTTAAATAAAAGCTGGTCTTATGCATTTACAGGAAGTGTACATGCAAGAAATGAAAATTTTATAGATAAAGTTAAACAAAATAAATTATCAATATGGCTAACTGATAATAAAAATAATGCTGCACATTTATGTAAGCTTTTAATTGAACATAATATTAATTGCAGTGTGATTATTGGTGAGTATTTATCTTATGAAAATGAGAGAATTTTAGAAGGTAAGCCTGAGGAATTTATAAATGTAGACTTTAGCGATATGTCTATATTAGTTGTAGAAAATGAAGAAAATTAAATTAGGAGAAATATATGATTTTAATTAAGGATGATGAATTCATAAGAGGCAATTGCCCTATGACAAAAGAAGATATACGTGCATTAAGTATTTGGAAGATGAATTTAAAAGAAAATTCTACAGTATTAGATGTAGGTTCAGGAACAGGAACAATAACTGTACAAGCTTCTAAAATTTCAAGTAATGGAGTTGTGTATTCTATTGAAAGAGATGAAGATGCAATATCTACAACTAAAATTAATTTAGATAAGTTTGACTGTACTAATGTGATATTAGATGAAGGTGATGCTGTAGAAATATTAGAAAAATACATAAAAGAAGATAAAAGATTTGATTCAATATTTGTTGGTGGATCTGGTGGAAGTTTAGAAAAGATTATTGAAATGTGTAGTGAATTATTAATTCAAGAAGGTACTATTGTTATGAATTTTATAACTTTAGACAATGCATATAAAGCAATTGAAGTTATGAAAAAGTTAAACTACATAGTAGATATTTCGCAAGTAAATATAAGTAAAAATAGAGGACAAAGCTATATGATGATTGCAAATAATCCAATATATATTGTTCAATGCATAAGGAGTGTAAATTAATATGAAATCAACGTTATATGGAATAGGTGTAGGACCTGGAGATAAAGAGTTATTAACTGTAAAGGCAGTAAGAGCAATAGAAAATAGTGATGTTGTAGTTGCACCAAGTGCAATGGAGGGTGGAGAAAGTATAGCTTTAGAAACAGCTAAAGAATATATAAAAGAAGGAACTGAAGTTGTTATAAAACATTTTCCAATGGGAAAGAAAAATAGAATTGAAAAAGCTAAGGAAGCTTATGATTTTATAGAAGAAAAATTAAAAGAAGGTAAAAATGTATCATTCTTAACTATTGGAGATCCTTATGTTTATAGTACTTATATTCATATGTTAAAGCATATGGAAGAAAGAGGCTTCCATGTTGAAACAGTACCAGGAATAACTTCATTTTGTGCAGCTGCAAGTTTAGTTGATAGAACTTTAGTTGTAGGGGATAATCCACTTATGATATTACCAGCAACTAGAGTTAAAGATATTAAAGATGAAAAATATGTTGTAATAATGAAGGTTTATAAGCATGAAGAAACTGTAGTAGATTTCTTAGAGGAAAAAGGATTTGATTATGTTTATGTAAGTAGGGCAGGAAGAGAAGGACAACTTATATTAACTGACAAGGAAGAAATAAAACAAGCTAGGGATTATATGTCGCTAATATTAGCAAGTAGGGAGTAGAAAATTATGGTTTATTTTATAGGGGCAGGGCCTGGAGATGTTGATTTAATAACAGTTAAGGGGAGAGATATATTAACAAAAGCGGATGTAGTTATATATGCAGGCTCTTTAGTGGCTAAGGAGCATATGGATTATTGTAAAGAAGAAGCATTAATATATAATTCGGCAAAGATGACTTTAGAAGAAGTTATTGAAGTTATGGATACAAATAAAGATAAGACTATTGTAAGACTTCATACTGGAGATCCATCAATATATGGAGCTATAAAGGAGCAAATGGATGAGCTTGATAAGTTAAATATAGAATATGAGGTAGTGCCAGGAGTTAGTTCTTTTGTTGCAGCAGCTTCGGCAATAAAAAAAGAATTTACCCTTCCATCAGTAACTCAAACAGTAATTTTAACTAGAGTAGAAGGAAGAACTCCAGTACCAGAAACAGAGGATTTAGAAAAATTAGCACAAATAGGAGCTTCAATGGCTATATTTTTATCAATTTCAATGATTGATAAAGTGGTAGCTAAGCTTAGAGCTGGATATGGAAGAAATGTTCCTATAGCAGTTATTGAAAGAGCAACTTGGGATAATGAAAGAAGCATAATTGGAACTTTAGATGATATTGCAGATAAGGTTAAGGAAGCTAAGATTACTAAATGTGCTCAAATATTAGTTGGAGACTTTATTGACTGTGATTATGAAAAAAGTCTTTTATACGATAAAACATTTACTCATATGTATAGAGAGGCTAAAAAGTAATTATGATTTGTATTATAAGTGTTACTGAAAAAGGTGATATTTTAGGAGAAAAAATAAAATCACAAATTGGTGGAGATTTATACTTTAAATCTAAAAGAAGTGATTTTAACTTAAGTGATATAACTAAAGAGTGTTTTGAAAAATATGATTCTATAGTATTTATAAGTTCAACAGGAATTGCAGTAAGAGCAATATCAAAGCATTTAAAAGGCAAAGATAAAGATCCAGCTGTAGTTGTGGTGGATGTTTGCAATAAGTTTTCTATAAGCTTAGTTTCAGGACATTTGGGTGGAGCAAATGATTTAGCTTTAAACATATCTAAAATATTAAATAATACACCTGTTATAACAACAGCAACTGATAATATTAATATTTTAGCTCCTGATGTTATAGCAAAGAATAATAATCTTGTTATTGATAGCTTAAAAATAGCAAAAGTAATTGCTAGTAGACTTGTTAATAATGAAGAAGTTTATTTTAAGGATGATAAAAATAAGATAAGTTGCCCTAAAGGATATACACAAGTTGATGAAATTAAAAGTAATATGTTGTGGATAACTAATAAAGTTAATAACAATGATAATTCGAAAAATAATTATAGTAAAATGTGCAATAAAGAAAATGATGAGATAGGAAATAAAGAAGCTGGATTAAATGATGAAAGCACAATTCTAAAGCTAGTTAGAAAAGATATAGTATTAGGAATTGGTTGTAGAAGAAATACTGAAAGTAAGAAGATGTACGAATTTGTTACTGAGACATTAAAGGAAAAAAATATTGATTTAAGGGCAGTTAACTTAATTGCATCTGTAGATGTTAAAAGTGATGAAGAAGCTATATTAAGTTTAAAACAATTCTTAAATTGTGATATTAGATTTTTTACTAGGGATGAAATAGCAACTATTGAAGATAAATATGAAGGTAGCGAATTTGTAAAAAAATCAATTGGAGTTTCAGCTGTAAGTGAACCAGTTATTGAATTAGCTGGAGCAAATATAATTATAAAAAAGATAAAAAAAGATGGAATGACATTAGCCATTGGTGAGCTAAATTAAGGAGATTAAAATGGGAAAATTATATGTTATAGGAATAGGCCCTGGGGGACTAGAGCATATGACTTTAAGAGCTAAGGAGGCTATAGAAGAAAGTAATATTGTTGTTGGATATAACAAATATATTGATATGATAAAGCCACTTGTAGAAAATAAAGAATTGTTTTCTACTGGAATGAGAGGCGAAGAAGCAAGATGTAGAAAAGCTTTAGAGCTATCTAAAGAAGATAATACTGTAGCTTTAATAAGTACTGGTGATTCAGGGATTTATGGAATGGCTGGGCTTATTCTTCAAATGCAAAAAGATGAAAATGTTGAAATCATAACTGGAGTTACAGCTTCAAGTGCAGCTGGATCAGTAGTTGGTGCGCCTCTTATGCATGATAATTGTAATATAAGTTTAAGTGATTTAATGACTCCGTATGAATTAATTAAAAAGAGAGTGAGAAATGCAGCTGATGCAGATATGATTATTTCTTTATACAATCCAAGAAGTAAGGGAAGACCACATTATTTAAGAGAAGCTATTGAAATAATTAAAGAATATAGAGATTTAAATACTCCAGTAGCGGTAGTTAGACATGCTTTAAGAGATGGACAAGAGTATAAATTATTTAATTTAGAAAACTTTGATGAAGAGGTTGTAGATATGTTTTCTATAGTTATTGTAGGAAATTCTCAAAGCTTTGTTAAAGAAGGTAAGTTTATTACACCTAGAGGATATGATGTTTAGTTAAGAGTCTATAATTAGTTAAAAGTTAATAGTTTTGAGTTAGTAGTTTGGAGTTATAGGATAGTGACAAGTGAGAAGTAGCAAGTTAAGGAATAAATTTAGATTAGGCTGAATTTATGGAAGTATTTCAAGAAAGTTCCCAAGGAGTTTATACTACAACTTGACACTTGAAACTTGTCATTGATTAAAGGTGGTGATTTGATGATTGGGTTTGTTCTTGGAACTGGGGAAGGTAGGGAAATTTTATCACATATAAATAAATATACTGATGAAATAGTTGTTTCTACAGCTACTGAATATGGATATGAAATTTATAAGGATTTTAAGGCAAAGCATTTTAATTATAAGCCTCTAAATGAAGAAGAGTTTAAGGAGTTAATAAATAAATTTGGAATTACAGTTTTTGTAGATGCTTCTCATCCTTATGCTAGCGAGGTAAGTAAGACATTAATTAAGGTTTGTAAAGAGATGAAGATTGATTATATAAGATATGAAAGAAAAAGCTTTTTTCATAATTTAAGTAAAAATAATATTAAAAAAGAAGAGAGTGTAGAAAATATTATTTTTGTAGAAACATATGAAGAGTTACAGGAAGTATTCAAGAGTATAGATGGAAATATTTTAAATACAACTGGAAGTAATAATGCTTTAAAAATTGAGAATTTAAAAGGTGAAAATAATAGAATGATTCATAGGATACTACCATCACCAAAGGTAATAAGCAAGCTTTTAGATAATGGTATATCAATGGATAATATAATAGCAATTAAAGGACCATTTGGCTTTGAAATTAATAATGGGATTATTAAGGAATATAAAATAAAAGCATTAATAACTAAAGATAGTGGAGAGGAAGGAGGGATGAAAGAGAAAATTGATAGTGCATTATTAAATGATGTAAAAATAATAGTTATAAAAAGACCTAATATGAGCTACGGAATAGAATTTAATGATATAAAAGAAATGCTTAATTTTATAGTTCTAAATAATATATAAAACGTACTAAAGATGATTAGAAAACAAAAGTAAAATTTAGAAAAAGGTTAAATTAGTTAAAAGGAATTTTATGTGTACCTGATATGTATCAGTGGCAAGCTATGCTTGTCACTGTTTTTGTTTTTAGTATATAATATGTCATATCAGACATGGTAGGGAGGACAAAAGGGAAAAATAATGGAATACTTTAAGTACATATATAATTTAGCTTTTAAAATGGCAATATCGGCAACTGTAGCATTAATTATAGGAAATATGCTAGGATTACAATACGCAACAGTAGGTGCAGTTATTTCTATATTAAGTATACAAGATACTAGAAAAAAAGCATTAATTATAAGCTATAAAAGAATTATTGCTTGTAGTTTAGGAATATTATTATCAGTAATTTTATATGGAGTATTAGGAAATGGAGCATTAGCTTTTGGTTTATTTTTAATAATTTTGATACCACTTACTTCTAGGTTAAAAGTACAGGAAGGAATGGTTCCAGCTGTGGTATTATCAACACATTTTTTAGTTGCAAATAGAATAACAACTTTATTAATAGTTAATGAAATATTATTAATGATAATTGGAATTGGTGTAGCTGCTATTGCTAATATTTTTATGCCTTCACTTGAGGATAAATTTAAAGAAGATAAAGAATGGATTGAAGAGCATTATAGAATTATAATAAATAAAATGTCAAAGTCGTTAGTAACTCATACAGTTGATATTGATGAGCAAAAACTTATAAATGAAGTTGAAAAACGATTGTATGAAAGTAAGGAAACTGCATATAAAATCGTAAATAATAACTTTTTTAAAAGCTCATCATATTATACAGATTATATAAATATGAGAATTAATCAATTTGATACTATAAAAAGAATGAGACTACATTTTGAAAGATTTAATATACCAGTTGAACAAATGAAGGTTATGTCTGATTTTACATTATGTGTTTCAGAAAATATAAGAGAAATAAATGATTGTGAAGAGTTATTAAATGATTTAGAAAGCTTAAGAAGTGAATTTAAAAGAATGGAATTACCGAAATCTAGAGAAGAGTTTGAAAGTAGGGCGCAATTACTTCAATTTTTAAATGATATGGAAGATTTTTTAGTTATAAAACGAAATTTCTTTAAAACAACTAATAACCATTAATATTAAATATGAAAGTTATAAATAATGAAGAAAAAAGCAGCGAATATTACACAGTTTATATTATGTAAACTATGTAATATTTGCTGCTAAATTTTTTATTAATCAAGTTTTAATATATTAGTATAATCTACAGTGCTATACCCAGCTTCAGCTGTTCCATCTAAACCAGTATATAGATCATTACCAAAATAAACAGCAACTTTATTTACTTGGTAATTATAACCGTAAGTATTTACTATTGCAGCCATTAGACCTTTAGAATCAGTATCATTAAGTTTCATTTCATCAAGGAAATTAGAATTGAAAACTACAGTTAACACATTAGTTGAATAATCTAATGTAGCTGATTTAACTCCATAATCTTTAGAAATTGTTATAAAATTACTATTATTATTTGGTGCCTCATATAATTTTTCAGTTAATGCAGTAACAAAAGCATTATCAGTAACTGGTGCTTTGGTATCTGTACAATAAGTTTTTGAATCAACTTTATTATAGTAGAAAATTCTACAATCTCTACTAATAGTTGAAGAACTAGAAGAATCAGTAGTTGTTACTAAACTACTTATAGAATCATTATTTGAAGAAGTTGTTGAAGTAGAATCTGAATTATCAACAAAATCATTATTAGCAAGAACAGAATCAGTAGAAGATTCAGAATTCGCATCTGTAGACTGATCATTTGTTATGTCTCCATCACCTTCAGAAGTTTGGTCGTTATTTTCTGTTGCAGTTAAAGAATCATCAGTAGTGTCATCAGCAGCATTAGTACCTGTAATAGCGCTTTTTAATCCGCATGATATTAGTGATAAGCATAGTACAGTAGTGCAACATAAAGTTAATAATTTTCTTTTCATAATCTCACCTCTATAAATTAATTACTAAATAGATATTACCATATTTTTACAGAAAGTTAAATGTATTTTATAAAATAATATACATTTTTTTCATAAAATTATATAATTTTATATTGGGGGGTGTATTATGGATATTGTAAAAGAAACTAAGCTTATAGGTAATTATCTAATTGGACTAAGAAAGGATTTTCATAAATATCCGGAATTAAGTATGCAAGAGCATAGAACTTCGAGAAAAATAAAGGAAGAATTAGATAAAATAAACGTAAAATATGAAGAAGGAATAAGAACAGAAGTTGTAGCAACAATAGGTCATGGAGAAGGGAAAGTAATTGCTTTACGTGCAGATATGGATGCATTAAGAATTAAAGAAAATACAGGGGTAAGGTATCAGTCTGAAAATGAAGGAGTAATGCATGCCTGTGGACATGATGCTCATATGGCATCCTTGCTTGGAGCTGCAATGATTTTGAAAAAATATGAAAATGATATACCAGGAAAAATTGTTTTGATTTTTCAACCGGGAGAAGAATGTTCCAGTGGTGCAAGGCTTATATCAGAGCATGGATATATAGATGAAGTAGAAGAAATTTTTGGATTGCATGTATTTGGAGATATTGAATGTGGTAAAATATCTATTGAAGAAGGTCCTAGAATGGCTGCTTCTAATAAATTTACTATTAAAATTACAGGGAAATCTGGACATGCAGGTAAACCTCAACAATGTATAGATGCAACTATTGTTTGTGCAGCTATTGTAATGAATTTACAATCAATTATTAGTAGAGAAATAGATCCGCTAAATTCTGCAGTTGTTACTATTGGGCATATTAAGTCAGGAGAAACACATAATATTATTTCGGGAGAGGCTTTTATTGAAGGAACTATTAGATGTTTTAATGCAAGCACAACAAAGCATATACAAACATCAATAAAAAGAATTGCATATAGTACAGCAATAGCATATGGAGCAACTGCAAGTGTTGAGTATGATATATCTCATCATCCAGCAGTAATTAATGATCCAAAAGTTACTAAAACAGCATTAGATGCTGCAAAAAAAATATTTGATGAAAAAGATATTATCAAGGTTCCAAGAATGATGTTAGGAGAGGATTTTTCTGTTTATCAAAAAAGGATTCCAGGAGTATTTGTCTTTGTAGGAGCCGGTAATGAAGAAATAGGAAGGGATTATCCTAATCATAATGACAAATTTAATATAGATGAAAAGGCTGTACTAATAAGCACGCAATTATATGTAGCATTTGCTTTAGAATCTTTAGGAGGGGAAGAGAAAAAACAACATTCAAATCAAAAACTTAAGGAGGAAGTATGGAATTAGAAATTTTAAGACATATACAAAGCATTTCAAACCCATTTTTTGATTTTTTATTTCAATTAATTACTATATGTGGAGAGCAGATAGTTTTAATTGTAATAATATCAATAATTTATTGGGCATTAGATAAAAAATTTGGAGAATATATTGCATATTCAGTATTAACAAGTGTGTTGGTGAATAATGCTATTAAAGATATTTTCAAATTAAAAAGACCTATAGGTGAAGAGGGAATTAGAACATTAAGAGAAGAAACTGCAACAGGATATTCATTTCCAAGTGGTCATACACAAGGAGCAGCTTCATTTTATGGATCAATGGCTATTTATATGAAAAAGAAAGCAATGTATATAATAGCAACTATAATGATAGTATTGATTGGTTTTTCAAGATTGTATTTAGGTGTACATTATCCTAAAGATGTAATTGTAGGTGCAATTTTAGGTGTATTAACAGCTTGGATATGTTACAAGTTATATATAAGAATAGAAAATAAAATGTTGTTATATTTAATTACATTTGTATTGTTTTTGCCAGCATTAACATTTGCACATTCTGCAGATTTCATAAAAGGATTAGGAACTTATTTTGGATTTTTAATAGGGATGTTTGTAGAAAAGAAATATGTTAATTTTTCAGTAGAAGGAACTAGAGTGAACAAGATAATTAGAGTTTTAATTGGAGTATTAATACTTTTAATTTTACAAACAGGTTTGAAAGTTATATTACCTACTGGGCAAATTTTTGCATTCATTAGATATGCAGTAATAAGCTTTTTTGGAATAGGAATTTATCCAATTATATTTAAAAAATTCAAAATATAAAATAAAGGTGTAATATTTAATTGTATCTAAATATTACACCTTTATTTTATATAATTTATTTAAGTGCTTGCTCTAATGTCTTTAATCTAGACATATATTCTTCTGTGTTAGTTATAGTAACTTTAGCAATTTCCTTAACTAATTCACTTTTAGCACATTTATTATCTAATAGAGCAATATCATGAGAAGCTTGTAATATGGCATTAATTTGCTTGATATATGTTAATTCATTACTTTCATTAGTAGGTATTTTTGAAATTTCTTTTGATAATTTATCAGCAATTACTTTAAAGTTCTTATGATATTCAGTATCTTCTTTGAGATCTTTAGTATTTTTAGCATTTTCAATTAACTTATTTAGTTCTTCTCTCATTTCTTTTAACTCGCCAGTATAATTGTCAACAATATCATCTATGATATCAATTAATTCAGGATTAGAAGTATATCCTTGAATATTATGGCTTGCAAATAAAATAGCTCTATGTAATAAAATCTCTTCAGATAAATAATCGATACAAACACTACCGGAAGCAGGAAGTTTAGTTAATTTATCTATGATTCCATTTAAGTAATCTGTAGTAATATTATAGTATGTTTCATCAATAAAGCTAGAGTAAGGATTTTCAGCTAACTCATTAGTTTCTAGTGAGCTATCAGAGCTTGAAGTTTCAGTAGTGTCTATAATATTTGGTTCATATGCATAGGTAGGAATACTACTAGTAACAAGAGTTGATAGTGTTAATGTAGCTAAAAATAAGCTTAAATTTCTTTTCATTTGTTACACTCCTTATAATTTATTAATAATATTTAGTATGTTTAAAATAATAAATTTTATAAAGTAAATAAGAGAAATAATGAAAAAGTATGTAGTTAATTAATAGATTAAACACACCTTATATTAAGGATTATTTTCTAGAAAAGCTACCACAATCAGTACATTCTTTACTTGATACACATCCTGTATGACTGACTACTTGAATTTTATTTAGAGTACAATAATTATCTTCATTACAGTGAAATTTGCATTCAGTAACAGTACAAGCGATGCTTTCATTATGTTTCATGACCACACCTCCTATAAAAATTCTCAGTTTATATTACTTATTTATTTTGTCAATAAAAAGATAAAATATTCATTTTAAGGATTACATTAGAAGTATAAATAATTATATAAAAAATTAAATTATGTAAGAAAAATAATTATAGGATTTTTTATTGATATATAAGAAATATAAATTTATAATAATAGTTAGATATCTAATTATTAGATATCTAACTATTATATGATTTTTAAATAATTTACTTTTAGGAGGCAAAGAATATGAATGATGGAGAGTTAATTAAAGTATTTATGAAACTAAAAAGGGTTCATCGTAAGAGATGCCATGATGAGTTTAGAAAGTGTGATATATCAAAGGGGCAACCTAAAATATTAAATTATTTAGCAGAAAATGATGGGAGTATACAAAAAGATATAGCAAAAAACTGTAATATTGAACCTGCAACGGTTACGAGTATTTTATCAACTATGGAGAAAGCTGGTTTTATTGAAAGAAGGCTTAATACAAGTGATAGAAGAATTATTAATGTATATTTAACTGAAAAGGGGAAAATAACTCAGAAAAACTCTCAAAGAGCTATTTGTGAAATTGAAAAAGAATGCTTTAGGGATTTTACTCAAGAGGAAAAGGAGCAAGCAAAAAGCTTTTTTGAAAGAATGTATAATAATTTAAGTAAAGGAGAGGAAGAAAAAAATGACTAAACTACTTAAATACATTAAAGGAAGTGCAATTATTTATACTATTTTAGCACCTTTAATGATGTTTATTGAAGTTATAATGGATTTGAATCAACCTAAACTTATGTCAGATATTATAGATATAGGTGTTGCAAATGGTGATATTACTTATGTATTAAATGTTGGATTCAAAATGATAGTAGTTGCTTTTATAGGTATACTAGGTGGAATGCTTTGTGGTGTTTTTTCTACTTTAGCTTCGATGAATATGGGAAAAAATATGAGACAAGGTTTATTTAATAAAATACAAAGTTTATCATTTTCGGAGATAGACCAATTTAAAACATCATCACTTATTACTAGATTAACTAATGATGTAACACAAGTTCAAAATATGGTGATGATGGCACTGAGAGGGATGGTTAGATCTCCACTAATTTGTTTAGGTGGAATTATAATGTCACTAAGTATTAGTGTTAAGCTATCAATGATATTTTTAGTTGTAATTCCATTAATAATATTAAGTGTAACTGTAATAACAGCTAAATCAACTCCATTTTTTACTGCAATGCAAAAGAAAATAGATAATGTAAATTTAGTTATGAGAGAAAACTTATTAGGGGTTAGAGTCGTTAAGGCATTTGCTATAGAAGATAAGGTAAAAGAAAGATTTAGTTATGCAAATGATGATTTGATGAGTACTAGTATTAAAGCTCAAAGCGTAACTATACTTTTATGGCCATTAGTTACATTGATAATGAATTTAAGTGTTGTTGCTATACTTTGGTTTGGTGGAAATTATGTTAATAAGGGTTCATTAGAAATAGGAAAGATAATGGCATTTATAAATTATTTAGTTCAAATAATGAGTTCTTTAAATATGTTGGTAATGATTATCATTAACTTTTCTAGAGCAAAGGTATCTGCAAGTAGAATCAATGAAGTTTTAGATGTGGAATCATCAATAACGGACAAAGAAGATGCAAAGAAGATAAATAAGTTTAATATAGATTTTAAAGATGTTTACTTCAAATATAATAAAGATGGAGATTATGTATTAAAAGGAATATCTTTTAAGGCTGAAGAAGGAGAAAAGATTGGAATTATAGGTGCTACAGGAAGTGGGAAAAGTACATTAATATCACTTATTCCAAGATTATATGATACAAGTAGTGGAACTGTAATGATTGGAAATGAAGATGTTAAAAATTTAAAAATAAATGAATTAAGATCATTAATTGGTGTTGTACTTCAGGATACAACTCTTTTTTCGGGAAGTATTGAAGATAACTTAAAGTTTGGTAAAGAAGATGCAACTGAAGAAATGATGATAAGTTCAGTAAAAGATGCTCAAGCTTTTGAATTTATAAATGCAAATAATGAAGGATTCAATAGGGAAGTTGGACAAAGAGGTAAAAATTTATCTGGGGGGCAAAAGCAAAGAATTTCTATTGCAAGAACATTAATTAAAAATCCTAAGATATTAATTTTAGATGATTCAAGTAGTGCATTAGATATGGCAACTGAAGCAAAACTTCAAAAATCAATTAAAAATAGAATGAAAAATTCTACTGTATTTCTTATAGCTCAAAGAATCTCAGCTGTGAAGGATTCCGACAAAATAATAGTTTTGGATAATGGTGAAATTGTAGCAATTGGAAATCATGAGGAATTAATTAAAGAGTGTGATATATATAGAAGTATTGCCATATCACAACTAGGGGAGGAGGTTGTTTCAAATGTCTAGTAGAGCAGCAATACAAATGAGGCCAGGAGCAGGTCCACATAATCTTCATAAAAAAAAGGCAGAAAAAATTAAGGATTTTAAAGGAACTGTAAAAAGGTTAGTTGGATACCTAATTGAAAAGAAAGCAAGTATTTTAATAGTATTTATTTTATGTTTTGTTACTACATTAATTAGTATATTTGGAACTAGATTAAATGGATATACAATAGATAATTTTATTGAAACGGGAGATATGAAAGGCTTAGCTTTTATATGCACAATATTAGTTTTAATGTATTTAGTAAATATTTTTTCAACATACTATCAAAATATAGTAATGCTAAAAATAGCGCAACGAGTTTCGGCAAGAATAAGAAAAGATTTATTTATTAATCTTCAAAAACTTCCACTTAGGTATTTTGATAATAATTCAAGTGGAGATTTAATGAGTAGGCTTACAAATGATGTTGATAATATAAATACAACATTATCTCAAAGTATAACACAGCTTTTTTCAGGAATAATTAATGTTGTAGGAATGTTTATTGCAATGGTTATATTAAGTCCATTATTAACATTAATAGGAATGATAACAGTACCTTTAACTTTTATAACCACAAAAATATTAGCAAAGAAAACTCAAAAATTTTTCGTAAAGCAACAACAAGAACTAGGAAACTTAAATGGGTATATTGAAGAAATGGTTTCAGGACAAAAGGTTGTTTTATTATTTTCAGAAGAAGAAAAGGTTAAAGGAGAGTTTTCTGAGATAAATGAAAGGCTTACTAAAAGTGCAATAATAGCACAAGGTGTATCTTCTTTTATGGGACCTATAAATAATTTTATAAATAATATTTCATATTTAATAATTTCTGTAGTAGGTGGATATTTAATATTAAAAGGATCTGCAATTACAGTTGGTGTAGTATTTTCATTTTTATTATATATGAGGAATTTTACTCGTCCTATAAATGAAATAATGAACTTGTTTAATACTATTCAAAGTGCACTAGCTGGTGCTGAAAGGGTGTTTGAGGTTATAGATGAAGAAAAAGAAAAGGATAAAGAAGGGGCAAAGTCTATAACTAATATTGATGGACATGTTGAACTTAAAAATGTAACTTTTTCTTATGAAAAGGGAAAAGAAATATTAAAGAATGTTTCAATAGAAGCAAAAAAAGGTGAGGTTATAGCAATAGTAGGACCTACAGGAGCTGGAAAGACTACTGTAGTTAACTTACTTACTAAGTTTTATAAAATTGATAGTGGTGAAATTTTAATTGATGGTAAAAATATTGATGATATAACAAGAGAAAGTTTAAGAAAATCAGTAGCAATGGTACTTCAAGATACTTATTTATTTTCAGAAAGTGTTAGCGAAAATATAAGATATGGTAGGTTAGAGGCTACAGAGGAAGAAATAATAGAAGCAGCTAAAATAGCAGATGCACATCATTTTATAAAACAACTGCCAGAGGGATATAATACAATTCTAGCTGATAATGGTTGTAATTTATCACAAGGACAAAGACAGTTACTAGCTATAGCAAGAGCAATATTATCAAAAGCATCAATATTAATATTAGATGAGGCAACATCTTCAATAGATACAAGAACAGAAGTATTAATACAAAATGCAATGCTTAAATTGATGCAAGGAAAAACAACATTTGTTATAGCACATAGATTAAGTACAATAAGAAATGCAGATAAAATTCTAGCATTAAAAGATGGAGAAATAATTGAAAGTGGAACACATGATGAACTATTAGAGAAAAATGGGTTTTATGCTAGTTTGTATAATAGTCAATTTAAAAATGGAACTGAAATTTAAATTAATTTTAAGGTCACTTTTTGAAGAAGTTGTTTATTTAAAATACGTTTATAATATATAAATACTCACAATATAGTTTTAATAATGTTTATGATATAATTATTAAACTAAAATATTTTAAGAATTTATTGAGGGGTAAAAGATGTATCGTATTGAAAATTTTGAGGTAGAAATAAAAGAATTAAATAGGAAGAGGATGATTAGGGTATATTTACCTAATGATTATGATAAGAACTTAAATAAACATTATAAAGTTATGTATATGCATGATGGACATAATCTTTTTTATAAGGAAACCTCAGCTTATGGAGGCATATGGGATATTCAAAGTGCTATGAATAAGAGTGAGGCAAATGGAAATGATGGAGTCATAGTTGTTGGAATTGACTGTAATAGTGAAAATATTGAGGGAAGGCTTAATGAATATTCCCCATGGGTAAATAATAATCTTAAGGAATTAACTCCTGGTATGGGAATATACAAAGCTGGTGGGGAAGGTAAGTTGTATGGTGAATTTTTAGTAAATTCATTAAAACCATTTATTGATAATAAATATAGAACCCTAAAAACAAAAGAAAATACATTTATAGCAGGTTCTTCAATGGGCGGGTTTATATCTTTATATATTGGGTATAAGTATCCTGAAGTATTTTCTGTAATAGGTGCATTTTCAACGGCTATATGGTTTAGTAAAGAAAATTTAATGAAATTTATAAAAGAAAATTATAAAAAAGGATTAAGAGTTTATTTAGATTCAGGAACTAAAGAAACTTCTGATGAGAGTGTTATTGCATTTAATGATATTTACGTAGATGATACTAAAGAGTTAGAAAGTTTACTTTTAAATTTAGGACAAGATAAGAAAGATATAAAAGTAGTAATTGAGGAAGGCGCAAATCATTCGGAGGATTCTTGGAGGAGAAGATTTCCAGAGTTTTTAGAATGGGTTTTAAAAGAGTAAGAATGATTTAGCTAAATAAATTAGAAAAATATTGATAAAGAATTTAATTAGGTTAGAATAAAGGGTGTTTATAATATGACACCTTTTTAGTTTATAAGAATAAAGGAGAAAAGATATGATAGTAATGTGTCCAGGATGTTCTGGTATAGATCCAGAATTAGTAAAAAAAGAATTCAAAGATGAAAAAATAGTTTTTGGCTGTATTGGAGAATGCGGTGGAAGAATGGATGAAAGTATAGTAGCTATGGTAAATGGAGAATTCGTTGAAGCAAATAGTGAAGTTGAATTTATTATTAAAGTTAAAAATATCTTATCAATCAAGTAATATTTTTAATTAATAAATTAAGTTGTTGAAAAGAGCTTGTTTTGTTAAAAGTTAAGAAAATACTTTTTTCTAAACGTAGAAGGTATAATTTCAATTAACTAAATTATCAAAAAGTTGAAATTTAGAGTAAAATAACGAAAAGAAATTAGAGTTATGGTAATGATTATAAATGAGTAACAAAAAAATAGTGGCAATTTAGATAAATAAATTGCCACTATTTTTTGTATAAATGTTAAATTATTATTTAATATATTTTTTTAGAAAAGTTTCGATTGTCGTCCAATATAGCTGAGGATTAACGTAACTAGCTTTTGCGTGAGCAGCGCCATGGATAACTAGTTTTTCCTTTTCACCTGAAAAGGCATTATATAGTTCATCAAGCATGAAAAATGGAACAAAGTCATCATTATCACCATGAATAAATAAAGTTGGTGTTATAGATTTCTTTATTTGTTTAATTGGAGATACTTTACTTATAAAGAATCCAGATTTAATTTTGCAAATAAGACTTGCTACTTCGAGCATTGGGAATGAATGCAACTTAAATAATGATTTTAATTGATATGCAAATTGACTCCAAGCAGATGTATAACCACAATCTTCTATTATAGCTTTAACATTACTAGGAAGTTTTTCACCAGAAGTAGTCATTACAGTAGCAGCTCCCATTGAAACTCCAAATAATACGATTTCAGTATTAGCGTAGTTATTAATAATGTATTTAGTTAAATCAACAATATCTAATCGTTCATCCCAACCCATTCCTATGTAATTTCCTTCACTTTGACCATGACCACGTAAATCAGGCATTATAATATTGTACCCCATTTTGTAAAAGTTTTGAGCATAAGAAGCCATTAGCTTACCTTGTGATGTATATCCATGTACTACTATTGCCCATTTATTTGAAGTAACTTTATTTTTTATAAGGTAGTTATGTAATTTCAAATTATCTTTTGAGGTAATGAACAAATCTTCATAGTTGCTATATTCAAATAACCATTTCTCACTATCTATGCTTTTAACGCCACTTGTCTCATCTTGATTAGTTTTAGTGGATTTATTATTTGAATCATTATTTTTAAATACTAAATCTTTTGGGAATTTTGGATTTAGTCCTAAGTTGTACAAGTAATTACCACCATAAAATATTAACGCAATTACAGCAATAATTATTAAGCATAAAATAATTAGTCCTAGTCCTTTCATACGTACACCTCTAATATTTAATTATAATACTATTATAACATGAAATAATAAAGAAAGTGTGTAAATAAATGTTAAAAAGAAGCATAGGATGAGTAGTATAAAAAGTCTTTTTGGGGATGCAATGAATAAAAAAGTAGTAATTATTATTAGTGGTTTGATAATTACAAGTGGTATATTAAGCACTAACAATATCAATTTTCAAAACAAATGTAATAAAGAGGTAAATATAGTAACTGCAGTTTCAGCTAAAGATAATTATTTTATTATTCCAGATAGTAGTACAAGATATTTAACTGAAGATGATTTAAGGGGATTAAGTGATGAGCAATTAGAAATAGCAAGAAATGAAATATATGCAAGGCATGGATATATTTTTGTAAGTGATGAATGGAAGGATTTTTTTGTTAATGAAGATTGGTATATTCCAACATCATACTCTGTAAAGCTTAATAGTATTGAAGAATATAACGTAGCTATGATAATAAAAGAAGAAGCAAGAAGATAGAACTGAGATAAAAATATGAGCTCCTATATAGTTTGAAATGGGAGCTCTTTATAAATAATATAAATATTTTATTTTCCACTATCACCATAATTAGATAAAACTCTAGCACTTGGATCATTAACATTACAGCCTTCCCAAGATTTATTTGGCATCCAGAAATCCTTAATCCATTTAGCATTTCCAGCATAATATTTTTCAAAAGTATCTCTATATAAAAGAGATTCTTTTGTGAAAGGTGTACAGTAGGTATATTTTTCTTTAGCAGCTTCTAAATCTTCAGAAGTATATTTTTCTTCAGCATATGCTTTTAGATAATCAACTAAAGAGTGACCAACAGCATCACTAAATGCAGCTTTTTCACGATATAATAAAGATTGTGGTAAATAGTCTTGTCCATCAAATGCTTTTCTTAATAAATATTTTCCTTTATTGTAACTGTTCATTTTCTTAGCAGGATTAATACTCATTACATAGTTTACAAAATCTATATCAGCAAAAGGTACACGACTTTCTAAGGCATGTGCTGAAATACAGCGGTCAGCTCTTAGAACATCATACATATAAAGCTCTTTAATTCTTTTTTGAGATTCCCTTTGAAATTCACTTGCTGATGGCGCAAAATCTGTATATTTATAACCAAATAATTCATCACTAACTTCACCAGTTAAGATAACTTTTAAATCAGTATTTTCATGAATATATTTACACAATAGATACATTCCAATACTTGCTCTAATTGTTGTTATATCAAAAGTTTCTAGATGATAAATTACTTCATCTAATGCTCCTAAAACATCTTCTTTATTTATTATTACTTCAGTATGATCTGTACCTAAATAGTCAGCTGCTTGTTTTGCGTATTTTAAGTCAATTGGGTCAGTATCCATACCTATAGCAAATGTTTTGATAGGTCTTTTTATTATTCTTTGAGCGATAGAACATACTAGAGATGAATCTAGACCTCCACTTAATAAATAACCAATTGGAGCATCAGCATGAAGTCTCTTTTCAACAGCAGCAATTAGTTTAGTTCTTATATTAGTGAATATTGTATCTAAATCATCATTGTTTATGAATTTTGTTTCTGATAAATCATTATAGCAAACAAATTCTCCATCTTTATAATAATGTCCTGGAGGGAATGGCATAATTTCTTCACAATAATCAATTAAAGCTTTTGCTTCACTTGCAAATGAAATTTTATGATCTTCTTTTGTGTAACCATAAAACATTGGTCTTATTCCCATTGGATCTCTTGCAGCTATAACTGAATTATTTTTTCCATCATATAAAACTAAGGCAAATTCTGCATCAAGCATTTTGCACATTATTTCTATACCGTATTTTAAATACATTGGTATTAATACTTCACAATCACTACTTGAATGAAACTTATATTCTGGTAATAGTAATTCTTTTAAATTATTGTAATTATATATTTCTCCATTGCATACAACTTCACAAGAAGAGTATTTAAATGGTTGATTACCATTAGATGATAAATCCATTATTGATAAACGGTTAAAGCCCCAAGATAAACCACTTTCAATAGAACAATAAGTATTGTCTGGACCCCTATGAACTACGTTTTTTAAAGCTTTATCAAAATCTGATAAAGGTAATTTGTCTGATGAAAATACAACAAAACTACACATTTTATTGCCCCCTTTTTAATAAAAATAAAAAGGCCCGCTTTTAGCGAGCCTTGTACAAATTCAAGTTATTTGGTAATTAAAGGCTCAGATATATTAACTAAAAAGTTATAGTTAAGAAAACAATGTAATTAACTATAAGATTGTCAGCTTATATGAATCATCGCCCTTGATGATATTAAATTTAAAAAAATCCATTTGTTAAATTATATTACAAACATAGTAAAAATGCAACTAAAAATTATAAGTTATGGTATATATAGTAAAATAGTTTGAGATTAAGATAGGGAATGATAGAAATAGGTCAATATATACTAATAAAATATAAGCTTAAAATAAGGTTTAAAAGTATAAAAGGGGGGAAGGATTATGAGATAAAGATGAATACAGTATATAGATAAATAGTAATAAATGATGTACAATATTATGGAATAATAAAATCTTTGAATAAGAAAAAATTCAAAACAAGGAGATTAACAATGTTATTAAGTGAATTAGTATGTAACTCAAAATTAAAGTATAGTTGCACAAATGAAATAGATTATACAAAAATAGAAATTAAGGATATAACAAGAGATACGAGACAAGTTATTGATGGGAGCATGTTTATAGCTGTTATAGGAGTAAAAGTTGATGGACATGATTTAATAAATGAAGCTATAGAAAAAGGGGCAAAAGCTATTATTCATAGTAAAGAAATAAATGATATTAAAGATGGAATTGCATATATAAAAGTAGAAGACACTAGAGAATGCATGGCTATAATAGCAAAGACTTTCTTTAATATACAAGATAGTGATTTAACATTCTTAGGGGTAACAGGTACTAATGGAAAGACTACATCAACATACATGATGAAGCACATATTAGAACATGCAGGAAATAAAGTTGGACTTATAGGTACAATTGCTAACTATATTGGAGAAAAAATGATTCCAACAAATATGACAACTCCAGAGGCTATAGAATTATTTAGACTTATTAAAGATATGAGAGAAGCAGGATGTAAGTATTGTCTAATGGAAGTATCATCTCATGCATCTGCAATGGGAAGAGTAGAAGGGTTAAACTTTAGTAGAGGGATGTTTACAAATTTAACTCAAGATCATATGGATTATCATAAGACATTTGAAAATTATTATAATGCAAAATTTAAGTTTATAAAAGGAGCTAAAAGTACTGTTATAAACTGTGATGATCAATACGGAAAGAAAATGTTAAATACTTTACATGAAAGTAGTACTGATAACAAAGAAGTTACTTCATATGGGGTAAATGATGGATATGTTAGAGCTAAGAATTTAGATTTACAAGCAAATGGGTCAACATTTGATTTATATATTGGAGATGAATTTAAAGGTAATGTAAAACTTCATATACCAGGACTTTATAATATTTACAATGCATTAGGTGTTATAGGCATGTTAGTAGTTGGTGGGTATGTAAGTGTAGAAGATGTCATAGAAGCATTTGATACAATGAAAGCAGTGGCAGGAAGATGTGAAAGAGTATATCATGATAAAATGAAATGTACAGTAGTTGTAGATTATGCTCATACTCCAGATGGACTTGAAAATATATTAGAAACAATGAAAGAAGTTGTTAAAGGTAAATTAATAACTGTATTTGGTTGTGGTGGAGATAGAGATAAAACTAAGAGACCTTTAATGGGAGAAATTGCTGAGAAATATAGTGATGTTACAATAGTAACTTCAGATAACCCAAGAACAGAGGATCCGCATAGTATAATAGAAGATATATTAGCAGGAATTAAAGATAGTCATACTGTTATTGAGGATAGAAAAGAAGCTATAGAATATGCGTGTAGAATTGCAGGGAAAGATGATATAGTTGTTATAGCAGGAAAAGGTCATGAAGACTATCAAATAATTGGTACAGTAAAACGTCATTTTAGTGATAAAGAAGTTGTAATTAATTATTTCAATGAAATTTAAAATAAAGAAAAAGTAAAAAAATAGGGATGCTAAATATTAGTGTCTCTATTTTTTTAGAAAAATATTTTAAAAGAAATGCTGAAAAGGTTTACGAAAAGGGTAGAGAAAAATAAAAAAAATTTTATTTTTTAAAAGTAGCATAATAAATGTACAAAATATCATAAAAATATACAAGGGGAAATTAAAAAAATTGTTATTATATAAGTGTAAATGATTTAATCATAAAAATACATTTTTAAATATATATTATAAAA
Organism: Clostridium sp. RTP31139st1_H3_RTP31139_211217; assembly: GCF_040227035.1. NCBI lineage: Bacteria > Bacillati > Bacillota > Clostridia > Eubacteriales > Clostridiaceae > Clostridium > Clostridium sp. RTP31139st1_H3_RTP31139_211217. The sequence goes on along the minus strand of NZ_JBCOAB010000038.1, from coordinate 1,307 downwards.
ATAATGAATTTAAGGTGGGATAATTTATTATGGTAAAAAATAATTTAACTGAAATCTTAAATGAAAGATTTCAAACAACAATTGAAAAGGCAACAAACGAACAAGTATATTTAGCATTATTAGAAATGACAAAAGGATGCATTAAAAATAAAGGAACAAATAAGGGATCAAAAAAATTATATTATATTTCAGCAGAATTCCTAATTGGGAAATTACTTTCAAATAATTTAATTAATTTAGGATTATATGATGAAGTTAAAGAGGTTTTATCAGCTAACGGAAAAGATTTAACTGAAATAGAAGAAATAGAATTAGAACCTTCATTAGGAAATGGTGGACTTGGAAGATTAGCAGCATGTTTCTTAGATTCAATAGCTACTTTAGGATTAAATGGTGATGGTGTTGGTTTAAATTACCACTATGGATTATTTAAACAAGTATTTAAGGATCACAAACAAACAGCAGAAAAGAATCCTTGGATAACACCAGAAAGTTGGTTAAATAAATCTAACATTAAATTTGATGTATTATTTGGTGGGTTCAAAGTAACTTCAACATTATATGATATAGATGTTACAGGATATAATCAAGGTTCAAATAAGTTAAGATTATTTGATGTAGATACAGTTAATGAAGCATTAGTTAAAGATGGAATTAATTTTGATAAAGAAGACATTAAAGAAAATTTAACTTTATTCTTATATCCAGATGATAGTGATGAAGCAGGACACTTATTAAGAATATATCAACAATATTTCATGGTAAGTAATGCAGCTCAATTAATTATTTTAGAAGCTGAAGAAAATCGATATGATTTACACAAATTAGATGAGCATGCAGTTGTTCAAATTAATGATACACACCCTTCAATGGTAATACCAGAATTAATAAGATTATTAGGCGAAAAGGGTATAGAAATGCAAGAAGCTATCGGTATCGTTACCAGAATGTGTGCATATACAAACCATACAATATTAGCCGAAGCATTAGAAAAATGGCCAATTGCTTACTTAGAAAAAGTAGTTCCACAATTAATGCCAATAATCAGAGAATTAGATAACTTAGTAAGAGCAAAATATGATAATGAAGAAGTATATATAATAGATAGAGATGATAGAGTTCACATGGCTCGTATGGATATGCATTATGGATTTAGTGTAAACGGAGTTGCTGCTCTTCACACTGAAATACTAGAAAAAGAAGAATTAAAGCCATTCTATGATATATATCCTGAAAAATTCAATAATAAGACAAATGGTATAACTTTCAGAAGATGGTTAATACACTGTAATAATGAATTAACAAAT